>JAHDBW010000101.1:0-5402 GCA_020630175.1 Anaerolineales bacterium | reverse complement strand
TAACGAGCAAACAATTATGTTCAAATCAATCACGCCAAATTTAGATATCCAACAGCTTGAAAATGAAATCCTTGAATTCTGGAAGAATGAGGATATTTTCAAACGCCAAATGGAAGAACGCAAAGATGCTGAACGGTATGTCTTCTATGAAGGCCCCCCAACAGCAAACGGTAAGCCTGGGGTTCACCATGGCTTATCACGGGCGTTCAAAGACATTTTTCCACGCTACCATGCGATGACTGGCAAGTACGTGTCACGCCGTGGCGGCTGGGACACGCACGGGTTGCCAGTGGAAATTGAAGTTGAAAAACGCCTCGGTTTCACCAATAAACAACAAATTGAAGATTATGGCGTGGCTGAGTTCAACAAGCTCTGTCGGGCGTCTGCGTTTGAATACATTCAAGAGTGGGAACGCTTCACCGAACGCCTCGGCTTCTGGGTTGACTTTGAAACGGCGTATGTCACGTATGAAAACGACTACATCGAATCTGTCTGGAACATCCTGAAAAAGTTCTGGGACCAAGACCTGCTCTACCAAGGCTACAAAGTGGTGCCTTACTGCCCACGTTGTGGCACACCGCTGTCTGACCATGAAGTGTCGCTTGGCTATAAAGATGACACGCCAGATCCATCTGTGCATGTGCGTTTGCCGTTGGTGGAAGATCCCAAGACATCGATTGTCATTTGGACAACAACGCCGTGGACCTTACCCAGCAATACGCTTGCTGCGGTTGGCCCAGATGTTGAATATGTCACCATCGAACGCCCAAATGAAGCCGGTGAAACGGAACGCTTGATCCTAGCGAAGGATCTTGTTGAAAAAGTGTTGGGCGAAGGCGAACACAAGGTTGTGAACACGCAGCTTGGCTCAGACTTGGAAGGCGTGCGTTATATCCCGCCATTCAATTACGTGCCAGCCGATGAAACCACACACAAAATTGTGTTGGCTGATTTTGTCACCACGACGGATGGGACTGGTATCGTGCACATGGCTCCAGCCTATGGCGCAGACGATCTTGCTGAAGGCAATAAGCACGGCGCGCCAGTGTTCCATGCGGTCAATGAAAAAGGTGAGTTCATCGATGCCGTTGAAGAATTTGCTGGGCAATGGTTCAAAGCGGCTGACCCAAATGTGACTGAGAACTTGCGCGAACGCGGCTTGTTGTTGAAATCAAGCACGTATTTGCACACGTATCCGTTCTGCTGGCGTTGCTCTACACCATTGATGTATTTTGCGCGTACCACGTGGTATGTCCGCACAACAGCCATGAAGCAAGAGTTGGTGGATCTGAATCAGACCATCAATTGGACGCCGGATCACATTAAAGACGGTCGCTTTGGCAACTGGCTTGAAAATAACATCGACTGGGCGCTAGGGCGCGAACGCTTCTGGGGTACGCCACTGCCGGTTTGGATGGATGAAGACGGCAACAGCCGCGCCATTGGCTCAGTTGCTGAACTGTCTGAATTGACGGGTAAAGACCTGAGTGAAATGGATCTGCACCGGCCGCACGTGGACAACATCACGTTCAACAATCCAGACAACGGCAAGCCCATGACGCGCGTGCCAGAACTGATTGACGTGTGGTTTGACAGTGGGGCAATGCCGTATGCACAGTGGCACGCACCGTTTGAAAATGATAAAGAATTTGCTGAACAATTCCCAGCGGATTATATCTGTGAAGCCGTTGACCAAACGCGCGGCTGGTTCTACTCCTTGCACGCCATCAGCACACTGCTGAACAAAGAAGTTGCGTATAAAAACGTGGTCTGTTTGGGCCTAATCCTAGATGGCGAAGGCAAGAAGATGTCGAAGTCGCGCGGCAACATTGTTGACCCGTGGGAAGTTTTCAACAACGTTGGGGCAGACGCCTTCCGGTGGTATTTGTACACCTCAGCCCCTCCGGGAAACCCACGCCGCTTCTCAATTGACTTGGTCAATGAAGTGGTGCGTAGTTTCACCATGACGCTGTGGAATACCTATTCGTTCTTTACAACGTATGCCAATCTAGACAAGTGGATGCCAAGTGCAGACGCCGTCGTGGAATACTCTGACCTAGACCGCTGGGTACTGTCACGCTTGCATACGCTGGTACAAGAGGTTACGGCCTCGCTTGAAGCGTATGATGCGACCGGCTCAACCCGTCCGATTGAATCGTTTGTGAATGAACTTTCAAACTGGTACGTGCGCCGTTCACGCCGCCGTTTCTGGAAGTCTTCTAGCGATGGGGATAAGTATGCCGCCTACGCTACCCTGCATGAATGCTTGGTAACCGTGGCGAAATTGCTGGCACCAAGTATGCCGTTCTTGGCGGATGCGTTATACCGCAACCTAGTACTGTCTGTGGATGAGAGCGCACCAATCAGCGTGCACTTGGCACCGTGGCCAGCCGCGAACACAGACATGATTGATGCCGGTGCGAATAGCGACATGGCATTGGTACAAAAGCTTGTATCACTGGGGCACAATGCGCGGAATCAGTCTTCAATGAAAGTGCGCCAGCCGTTAGGTGAAGCCGCGTTCTGGACTGGTAAAACCAGTGATGTGAATGCGATCAATCGCTACGCTGAAATCATTGCGGATGAGCTCAATGTAAAGGCCGTGCGCCTGTTGAGTTCAGCTGGTGAAGCGGTTAGTTATGACTTGCATCCGCTGCCAAAACAAATGGGGCAAGCGTTCAAAAACAAGTTCCCGAAAGTGCGCAAAGAAGTTGTCGCGCTGGCAGATAAAACTGCTGCGGCCAAGACGTTGCTAGACGGTGGCTCACTGAATTTTGAAATCGATGGCGAAAGCTTTGAAGTAACGCCAGACATGGTAGAAGTGCGCCTAGGTGCGCAGGAAGGCTTTAGCGTTGCGGCCGAAGGCGGTATGGTGGCGGCACTTGTCACCTCGCTCACGCCAGAATTGGTGCGCGAAGGGCTGGCACGTGAGCTTGTGCGCCGCATCCAAGACTTGCGCAAGTCTAGCGGGCTGGAAATTTCAGACCGCATTGATGTAACCTACAACGCAAGTGCCGAACTAGCGCAAGCGATTGCTGAGCATCAAGACTACATCATGTCTGAACTGCTAGCGAACAGCTTAATTGCTGACGCAGCGCTTGTTTCAGAAGAGGCGTATACTTTTGGGACAGAGACTGTTTCGGTCAATGTTGTGAAAGCATAAGCTGTAAATTTAGTTGAAATCTTGCAAGCAGGTTGCCTCGTGCAGCCTGCTTGTTTTTTAAGGGTGTTTGATCAGATGTTGTGAAATGCCCGTTTTGTCTTGTCAACAGAATGAATTCTGCGACTAGTGAAAGAAACATGCTAAAGCATGTTGCCATTCCAATAGCAATGGATTTCAATCCATCTGCCCCGATGTTGTTATGGTTGCATCGCTACTTGCAAAATCCGCGTTATAGTTCCCACAAATGGCGATTGCTAACGTTCTGTTATTGCTAATCTCGGTACAATAGAGGTATGACCAATCACGTATTGTTACAAGACTCTTTGTCTGGTCAATGGCTGCATTTCAATGCGCCTGAAACCGTTATTGTTGCACACGATTTGGCGACTGTGCGGACTGCATTG
Source organism: Anaerolineales bacterium (assembly GCA_020630175.1). GTDB lineage: Bacteria > Chloroflexota > Anaerolineae > Anaerolineales > UBA6668 > JAHDIM01. The sequence goes on along the minus strand of JAHDBW010000101.1, from coordinate 1,835 downwards.
GCGCAGGTGCAACAATGGACTGATGCTGGCGGCTGGGCTGCCGGGTACATCAGCTTTGAGGCCGCAGCGGCGTTTGATGCCGCGCTCCAAACGCATCCGGCTAACGGCCTGCCGCTTGTCTGGTTTGGGCTGTACAACAGCGCCACCCCGTTAGATACACTTCCGCAATCGCCACAGCCGTTTACGCTGGCCGATTGGCAACCGACAACCTCTCGCGCAGATTATGACGCGGCAATCCAAAGCGTGCATGATGCAATTGCGCGCGGTGATACCTATCAGGTGAATTACACCATGCGTTTGCGCAGTCAGTTTGAAGGCAGCGGCTTAGCGCTATTTGAAAAGCTCGTCAGTGCGCAGCAAGCGGAATACGCGGCGTTTATTGATACTGATGAGCATTTGATTTGCAGTGCCTCACCGGAATTATTCTTCACGTTAGAAGGCAACACTCTCAAAAGCAAGCCAATGAAAGGCACCGTTGCCCGTGGCATGACCTGGGCCGACGATCTTGCCCAGCGTGACTGGCTCCATGCGTCGGTCAAGAATAGAGCGGAAAACGTGATGATTGTGGACATGATCCGCAATGACATGGGGCGCATTGCCAAGTCTGGCTCTGTGCGCGTGCCGAGCTTGTTTGACGTTGAGCAATACCCAACGTTGCACACGATGACCTCAACCGTATTGGCTGAAACCGACGCCACTTATCTTGAAATTTTAGACGCGCTGTTCCCGTGTGCGTCTATTACTGGTGCGCCGAAAGTGAGCACCATGCAGCTAATCCATGAACTAGAGACCACGCCGCGCGGTGTGTATTGTGGCGCAATTGGCTATTTTGGCCCGAATCGGCAGGCGCAATTCAACGTTGCCATTCGCACGGTGACGGTTGAAAAGGCATCTGGTATGGCCGAGTATGGCACGGGTGGTGGCATTGTTTGGGACTCTGTTGCGGCTAGTGAGTACGATGAATGCTTTGTCAAAGCCAAGGTGCTGACCACGGATCGACCCAAGTTTGCGCTGCTAGAAACCATGCTATGGGAGCCGGACACAGGCTACTTTTTATTCGCGTTGCATCTCGATCGCTTAGAGAAATCGGCGGCGTACTTTGCGGTCAACATTGATCGCGCGGCAATTCAGGCTGAACTTACACGAACGGCCTTGCGCTTTACTGGCCCAATGCGCGTGCGATTGTTGGTGTCACAACAAGGCGCTGTAGAAATTCAAACGTTCCGGCTAGCAGCCACGCCGGAAACGGTCGCGGTACAAGTGTGTGACGTGCCAATTGATAAACAGCATGTGTTCTTGTATCACAAGAGCACGCGGCGCGCTGTCTACGAAGATACAAAGGCGTTACATCCTAACTGTGCCGAAGTTATCTTGTGGAATACAGATGGCGAAGTGACAGAAGCTACGTATAGCAACGTTGTAATTGAAAAAGCAGGGCGCTTGCTGACGCCACCCATTGCAAGTGGCTTGTTAGGCGGCACGTTCCGTCAACATTTGCTTGATACTGGCCAGATTCAAGAGCAAGTTATTACACTCACTGACCTTGCCGAAGCCGATCAGGTTTTCCTCATCAACTCCGTGCGCCGCTGGCGTACAGCGACGTTTATTCGAGACGCTGTTCAGGAAGTCATCAGCTAAACTGCTAATAATTTTTGCGTTTGTTGCATCAACCATATAGCGCGGTTCCTCAACTATTGAGACGATTACGAGCCACTGTGTAATGCCACCCCGCAGGGTGGCACTACACAGTGGCTTTTTAGATAACAGCACCCCTCGCGTAGAACCACGGCTAGCCGTGGTTCTACGCGAGGGGTTTTGAAAAACAAAGTGTCTAG
>JAHDBW010000450.1 GCA_020630175.1 Anaerolineales bacterium | reverse complement strand
GTGGATTCCTTCCTCCCATTAACTTAAGCCACTGCTTTCCTTTATAATTGAGCGCCGAACGTGCTAGTATGTGTGGGTGTGGAATGTGTGTTGAAGAGTAAACATTCCTTGCCAACATCACAGCGGGAACAGCCCGCGCACTGTAACAATAAAACGCACTCTTCACTTTTCAAAACCACCCGCTATGTCTTTATCATCCGATGATGTCCGCAATATTGCCAAGCTGGCAAAACTGACCCTTACCGACGAAGAAGTTGCGTTGTATGGGCAGCAGCTTTCGGCGATTCTTGAGTACGCCGAACGCCTGCAAGAATTGGATACCGATTCCATTTCGCCAACGGCCAACGTGTTGCCACTCGACACCGTCTTACGCGTCGATGACGTGAAACCATCATTGGACCGTGAAAAGGTCCTTGCCAACGCACCAAAAGCCGAAGCCGGTTGCTTCCGCGTCCCAGTCGTCCTTTAAAGAAGAGAGATTAGAGAAACGCGCTGCGCGCTAGAGTAAGAGGCTGTGGTCTCTTTCTCTCTTCTCTTTACTCTTTTCTCTTTCTTCCCTATGTCTCAAATTACTGACTTAACTATTCGTGAACTCGCGGGCGCGTTGCGTGCTGGTGAGGTGTCTAGCGTGGAAGCCACGCAAGCGACGTTAGATCGCATTGCTGCGGTTGACCCGCAAGTGCAGTCTTACATTAGCCTGACTGCCGAGCTAGCGCTTGAACAAGCCAAAGCCGCTGATGCAACCTTAGCTGAAAACAAAGACGCCCATCCGCTGACTGGCGTGCCGTTGGGCATCAAAGATCTACTAGCGGTGGAAGGTTCTAACACCACGGCTGGCTCTAAAATTCTAGAAGGCTTCCAGCCGCCATACGACTCAACCGCTGTGCGCAATTTGCGTGACGCAGGCGCGGTCTTTGTGGGCAAAACCAACACCGATGAATTCGGCATGGGCTCTTCGACCGAAAATTCTGCTTACCAAACCACCCGCAATCCGTGGGATTTGGAACGCGTTCCGGGCGGCTCGTCTGGGGGGTCGGCAGCAGCAGTGGCAGCACGCTTGTGCCAAGGCGCACTGGGCACCGACACCGGTGGCTCTATTCGCCAACCAGCTAGTCTGTGCGGTATTACCGGCTTCAAGCCGAGCTATGGCCGCGTATCACGCTATGGTGCAATTGCTTATGCGTCTTCATTAGATCAAATTGGCCCGTTTACCCGCACGGTAGATGACGCCGCGCTGATGTTCAGCACCATCGCCGGGCAAGACCCGCTCGACGCCACCACCATCGGCTATGACGTGCCCGACTTCACCAAGCCCATGCAAGCCATGGACTCGTTGAAAGGCGTGCGCGTTGGCGTGCCAAAAGAATACTTTATCGACGGCATGGCCAGCGACGTGGAAGACACCGTGCGCGCCGCCATTGCTGAAATGGAAAGTATGGGCGCGGAACTGGTTGAAATCAGCTTGCCGCACACCGACTACAACATGCCGGCCTATTACATTCTGGCAACGGCAGAAGCGTCTTCTAACTTGGCGCGCTATGACAGCATCCGTTTTGGTCTGCGTGAACACACCGGCGACCTCAACAGCCAATACACCGACTCACGCGGGGCAGGCTTTGGCCAAGAAGTCAAACGCCGCATTATGCTGGGCACGTACGCGCTTTCAACCGGGTATTACGATGCGTATTACTTGAAGGCTCAAAAAGTACGCACGCTCATCAAGCAAGATTTTGACAACGCCTTCCAAAACGTTGATGTGATCGCTACGCCGGTTTCACCAACGACGGCCTTCAAAATCGGTGAAAAATCAGACGATCCAATTGCCATGTATTTGGCAGATGTCTTCACGCTTGCCGTCAATATGTCGGGCATTTGTGGGATTTCATTGCCGTGTGGGCAAGACAGCAGCAATCTGCCAGTCGGCCTGCAACTGATGGGTCCAGCATTTGGCGAAGAACGCTTGCTGAACGTGGCGCACACTTATCAAACGGCGACAGATTGGCATAAGGCTGTCGCGCAAATATAA
>JAHDBW010000100.1:2607-12906 GCA_020630175.1 Anaerolineales bacterium | reverse complement strand
CGTAAATGATAGCGTTTAGACCCCTAGACTCTCTATCCTCTAGCGCAGCGTTCTCTATCTCTCTACTCTTTACTTCAGATCCATTCGCCTTCGGTTTGCTTAATGCCAGTGCCTGAAATATCCCCATCTTCACCGGTGTTGCTGGTGCCAGCTGGTTCAATCAGCATGATGTGGCATTCTTCTTTACACCATGGTTTGTGCTCTACCCCTTTTGGGACGACCACCATTTCACCTTCGCTGAACGTGGTGCAGCCATCGCGGAAGTCGATGTTGAGTTCGCCTTTGATAATCAAGAACACTTCGTCGGTGTCGGCATGGCTATGCCAAACAAACTCACCTTGTAACTTGGCAAGCTTGAAGTGATAGTCGTTCATCTGGGCAACGATCTTTGGTGACCATTGCTCTGTAATCAAGGCGTGTTTTTCGACAAGGTTTATTTTTGAAGGAGGCATAGTTGATTGTATGTTTTCTAGTTGAAGTTAGGGAGAGTCTGCGCTAGAGGTCTGAAGTTCAACGTTGGCTTCAGTATCATCTGTGTTGCCCGGCCCGCGTGTCTGATCAATGTCGGCACCGCCGTCAATCACGTCATCGCCGGTGCCGATTGTACCGGTGTAGTTATCGCCCGCGATTTGGTCGTTGCCTGCCCCACCATTGATGGTGTCGTTGCCGGTTGCGGTGTTGGCGTTGTCAGAAATCACATCGCCTGAAATTTCATCGTTGCCCGCGCCGCCATTGATAATATCATCACCGCTGCCGCTACCATTGGAGGTATCGCCGGAGATATCATCATCGCCATCCCCGCCGTTGATAATGTCGTTACCAGACCCATCACCACTGAGCGAATCGCCATACAAGATGTCATTGTCATCCCCACCGTTGATCGTGTCTGCGCCGGTGCCATCGCCACTCTCAGAATCGCCATAGATCGTGTCGCCACCAGCGCCACCGTTGATAACATCATTGCCTGAGCCAACGCCCGTGACGCTATCGCCAAAGATCGTATCAAGCCCGTCATCGCCGTTGAGGATGTCATTGCCTGCACCATCTGCGCCAGCGTTGTCACCAATAATACGATCGTTGTTATCACCGCCGTGAATGGTGTCATTTCCATCGCCACCGGTCAGCACGTCGTCACCAGCATCGCCAGAGATCACATCGTTGCCAGCGTCACCGTTGATTGTATCCACGCCATCGCCACCGACGAGCGTATCGGCATCGTCACCGCCGTTTAGCGTGTCGTCGCCATCATAGCCAAAAATTTGGTCTGCGCCCTTGCCGCCGTCAATCACGTTGTTATTGTTATTGCCGTGGATGATGTCATCACAGTCTGTGCCGGTGAAGTTATCACTGCTAACCAGCGTGCCAAGCGGGTTGGGCGAGCCTTGTAGGTGATACACGCTTACGCAGTTAGACGTATCTTCTGGGGCGCTATCGGCTGGCTGTTCCTCGGGTTGTGGGTTGGCGGCTTTGTCATCATTGAAGTGCACCATTGTGATGTCACTGCGGCAAAGCGGGGTTTCCGTAGCCACTTCATAATGTACAAAGTACAGCTGCATGTGGCGCGGCGAATGGTTTTCAATATCGTATGCTAAGAAGCTGGTGCGCTGATTATAAGGTGCGGGGGCATAGAGCTTTTGCCCAAAGGAGAAGTCCTTCACCACCAAAATATGCCCGTCTGCGTTGGTCGGCATCGCGGTGTAACCGGTAGCACCGGGGTCGGTTAAATGGGATAAATATTCAACCTCTACAATGTCGCTCCAAAAGCGCCACTCACTGCCCCGATCGATTGTGCTGCAAATCGGTAGTGTTTCAAAGTTTACGGTTGAATCTTGAATGGCAGCTGAAGCCGAAACTGCAACTGCGAAGGTAACTGTCAGAATAAAAAATGATAGGACAGCTTTAAAGATAAAATTTTTCTGGGACACGCGCATCATCCATCTATTATAAAGTGCTTACAATAAGTGTAACTCACCCCGTGGGGATAAAAGCGCAGAATAGGTGTCAGAGATGCTTTAAATAGGCGCGTGGATTGTTTAAGAAATCGCGGGTTAACGTAACGTGTTCTAGCGAGTCGTAGGCGGCTGGGGTAATGTTGCCGTTTTCAAAATGCAGAATTTGCGCATCCGGAAAGGCCATCAGAATTGGCGAGTGCGTCGCGATGATGAATTGGGCGTCTTGCGCAATCATGTTTTTGAGCAACGTGAGAAATGTTAGCTGCCGTAATGGCGATAGCGGCGTTTCTGGTTCATCTAGTAAGTACAGCCCACCCGGCACAAAACGCGACTGAAACAGTCTCAAAAAGCTTTCCCCGTGTGATTGTCCATCCAACCCCGCTGCGCCATAACGGCGCTTGATTGCCCCTAACTCATGCTTGAACGGGAGTTGCGCGTTCACATGTAACTCTGAAACTTCCGCTAACCCAGCGCGTAGCTCGGCCTGCGTGTTGGCCACTTGCTTGGCAAATCCAAAGAAATCCTCAGCTCTTAAGAAGAAGCCGCGTTTGGTGCGCTTCGCCCAGCCAGTGCGTAAGTATTTGGCTAACTCGCGCTGCTGTGCCAGCGTGGGATCTGTACTTACAGGCTGAGTCCCCACGGTAATCGACCCCACTGCGCAGGCAATCGATTCCAGCAAAGTAGATTTTCCAGTTCCGTTATCGCCAACAAAGAAGGTTACCGGTGCCGTAAATGGCAGCGTATCCAATTGCTGTACCAACGGTAAAGAAAACGGAAACCCATCCAACTGATCTGGAAAGTCACGGCGGGTGATGCGGTCAAGATAGATCATAAAAACGAGGCGCTGGGCACGTTATTTCCCAGCTAAAAAGGCGTGGTTGAAGCAGCCAATCCAGTTATAGAACCATAGCATAGATTGGTTTAGATGGATATTTAGTCACCTTATTTATTTTTGCAATTACTTCTGCCTGATTCCACACCTAATGGCATAAGAGTTGCAAGACTCAAGAGTCAATCACGCTATTTCTGCAATATTTTCTGCACGTGACCAACTTAACCCTATGAAAACAGCTCACTATTTCAAGACTATTCTTTTTGTAACCATGGCGATTTCACTCTTTGCGAGTGGACTTGTCAATTCGCGGCCTGCGTTGGCAGCGCCTACTATGCAGGGCTTTGAAGAAGACTGCTTCGCCGTTGCCGATGTGCAAGACGAACTCGTTCGCTTCAATAAGCTCACGGGTGACACCACCGTTATCGGTGATACGTTTGCCCCAGATATCGAAGCGATTGCCTTTATCCCAGGGGCAGCCAGACTTTATGCCGCTGATGATAATCGATTGGGTACGCTCAATCTTTCAAGCGGCTTGTTTACCGCCCTGCCATTTGCGATGGGCACCGGCAGCGGCTCTGCTGGGGATATCGAATTTACCGATATTGACGGCCTGCACTTTGATGCAACAACCAGCCCGCCCACGCTTTACGCAGTCCATCGCCGCGAAGCAGGGCCAGACCCTGATGTGCTCTTCAAGATTGATCACACGACTGGCCTGCATATCGAAAACGCCTTTGGCACCGGGCGAGATTATATTGAAATCGAAGTCCCAACCGGTACCCCATTCCCTTACCATGACGTAGACGATCTGGCTATTAACCCAGTCACGGGTGAGTTGTTTGGGATCGCCAACTACGGCGGCGGCCTTAGCGGGCTACTTGTCATTATCGATAAGACCGATGGCTCAATTGAAGTCGTTGGGGAAACCTATCCTGCTGATCCAGAGCCAGCCGATAACCTCGTGATCGATGATCTTGAAGGGCTTTCGTTTTTCAATGACGGTCGGCTTTACGGCAGTACAGGGCGCGATATTGATTCACACGACGCTAACCGCTTGTGGCAAATTGATGAAAATACCGGTGTTTCAACGCTCGTTGGGCAATTCAGCGGCGGCTTGGCTGATATTGAAGGTCTGGCCTGTCTGACCGCAGAAGCGTTTTTAGGTATTGAGAAAACTGTCAATGGTGTAGATGCAAACTTGCCAGATAGCGCGGTGCAATTGCCAATTGGTAGCACTGCGACTTGGACGTTTATTACCACCAACACGGGTGGCGCAACTGCCCGCGATGTAGAAATTACCGATGACCAATTAGGCGACATTACTGATTGTGATCAATCGGTGCCCGCGCGGCTAGATCCCGGTGAAAGCATCACCTGTACCGCAACAGGCCGTGTTACCGAAGGGCTGCACCGTAATGTGGCAACGGTTACCGGCGTCTCTGTTTCTTCTGGGCGTGATCTTTCTGCCAATGATCCGGCGCACTATTTTGGCTATACCGCCCGTATTCAGGTTGAAAAATCAACCAATACAGTCGACGCGGACACCGCGCCAGGGCCATCTATCACCAACGGTTCTACGGTCACGTGGACGTATGCCGTATCCAACACCGGCACGGTTGATTTGGCCGATGTAACGGTCAATGATGATCAAGAAGGCAGCGTCTGTACGATTGCGCTGCTGCGAGCCGGTGATACGCAAGACTGTACCGCTACGGGCACAGCCGAATTCGGCCAGTATGACAATACGGCGACGGCGACCGGCACAGCGGTTGATGAGGATGGCGACCCAATTCTCGATTCAGATGGCGATGAAATCACCCCGTCAGATACCGACGATAGCCACTACTATGGCATTGGTGATCCATCTATCACCATCGAAAAATCTACCGATGGGCAAGACGCAGACACCGCACCCGGTCCAGTCATCAAAACTGGTGAAACCGTGGACTGGCGCTATGTTGTGCGCAATACGGGTGATGTTGACCTGATCAACGTCACGGTTACAGACAACCGTGGTGTTACGGTCGACTGTCCGCAAACCACCCTAGACCCAAATGAAAGCATGACCTGTACCGGGTCTGGCAGTGCCACGGAAGGCCAATATGACAACCTCGGCACGGCCACCGGTTCTCCATTAGATGCCAGCGGCAATCCGCTACAAGCACCAGATGGCGGTGACGCTGATGATGTAACCGACTCTGACCCAAGCCATTACTTTGGCGTGACGCTTGGCCTAACCATTGAAAAACGCGTTGCTGGGCATATTGCCGATGTAGCGCCTGGCCCAAGCTTCCCAATTGGAACACAGGTCAATTGGACTTACATTGTGACCAATACGAGCAATGTACCGCTGCAAGCCATTGAACTTACTGACGATCAAGGCGTTGCTGTTGATTGTCCGGCAGATACGCTAACTGTTGACGCGTCGATGACCTGTACGGCAAGCGGCGTTGTCACGGCTGGCCCGTATGTCAATATTGGTGAAGTTACCGCCATCCCCGTTGGGCCACGCGGCTTCCCGCTGCCACCAATGACCGGCGAAGACACCACTGAAGACGGCACCGCGACTCAGCTAGATGCTGCTGACCCTGCCAACCACGTTGGGATTGTGCCAGCGCTAGAGATTGAAAAACGCACGAACGATGAGCATGTCATCACCGCGCCGGGGCCGTTCATTACGGTTGGTGGCGCAGTGGAATGGACTTATATCGTCAGTAATAACACGCCGTTCCGGATTACCGATATCACGGTAGAGGATGATCAAGGCGTTACGGTAACCTGTCCTGAAACGGCACTAGACGCTGGTACAAGCATGACCTGTACCGGCAGTGGCTCAGCCACGCTGGGGCAGTATGTCAATGAAGCAACAACATCTGGCACGCCAGTGGATGAAAACGGTGACCCCTTCCTAGATGAAGCTGGCGACCCAATCACAACTGACCCTGCCACCGATGACAGCTTCTATTTTGGGGCAGACCCCAGCATTGATATTGAGAAATCAACCAACAACGAAGACGCCGATTCTGCGCCGGGTCCTTATCTAATTGAAGGCTCTGTAGCGACTTGGCAATATGTTGTGACCAACACTGGCAATGTCACGTTGATTAACGTGGCTGTTACCGATGACCAAGGCGTTTCAGTCAGTTGCCCGGGCACTTTGTTAGAACCAAGCGCCAGCATGACTTGTGAAGGGTCTGGGTTTGTTACCGCAGGCCAATATGCCAATGAAGGCGCTGTTACGGCCGATCCGGCAGATGAACGTAATGCGCCAATCGAAGATGAAAACGGTGACCCCTTAGTGGTTACCGACACCGATGATAGCCATTATTTTGGGGCCGCCCCCGCTGTAACCATTGAAAAATCAACCAATGGTGCCGATGCGGACGCCGCACCGGGGCCAGCGCTGTTGGTCAACAACACCGCTAAGTGGGATTACGTTGTCACCAATACCGGCAACGTCAACCTGATTGATGTGGTTGTGACCGATGATCAAGGGGTAACTGTTACCTGTCCAGAAACAACGTTAGACGTCGGTGCGACGATGACTTGTACCGCGAGCGACACAGTCACCATTGGTCAATATGTCAATCAAGGGCAGGTGAATGGCACGCCAGTTGATGAGAATGGCAACCCACTTGTAAACGAAGACTCAGACCCGCTCAATGTGACCGACACAGACGATAGCCATTACTTTGGCATCGAACCATCAGTGTCAATTGAAAAGAGCACCAACGGCTTAGACGCCGATACGAATCCGGGGCCATTGCTAACGCTGGGCGATCCAGTGGAATGGGAATATGTCGTCACGAATACTGGCAATGTGCGCCTTGAAGACCTTGGCGTTACAGATGACCAAGGTGTTACGGTGGCTTGTCCGGCGTCGGCATTAGATCCGGCTGAAAGCATGACGTGTACTGCATCTGGCACGGTTGAGGCTGATCAGTATGTGAACCAAGGCCGCGTAACAGGTGGTCCGGTTGATAGCAACGGCGATCCAATTCTGGATGAAGATGGCGATCCGCTGCGTGAAACTGCTACGGATGACAGCCACTACTTTGGCGTAAATCCACAGGTTGATATTGAAAAGCGCACACAAGGCCGTGACGCGGATGAAACACCGGGGCCATATTTGGCACCGGGTGACACTGTCAACTGGGAATACGTGGTAACGAACACCGGTAATATGCGGTTGGTCAATCTGGCCGTGGTGGATGATCAGGGCGTAAGCGTGACTTGCCCTGAAACCATACTAGATCCAGATGACAGCATGACCTGTAGCGGGTCTGGCACGGTTGTGGAAGGTCAATACACCAATCAAGGCCAAGTTACCGGTGAGCCGGTAGACCCGGCTGGTGATCCAGTCTTGAACGATAGCGGTGATCCGATTGTTGTTGAAGATACAGATGACAGCCACTACTTTGGCAATGCCCCTAGCGTCAGTATTGAAAAGACTGCTAATGCGTCAACGGTTGCGTTAGGCAGTGATGTTGGATTTACGATTGTTGTCACCAACACCGGTAACGTCCCGCTCACAGAAATCACCGTGACCGATTCGCTCACGCCAGACTGTGAAAAAGTTATTGATGAACTCGCGGTTGGCGGCAGCGTTGAATACAACTGTATTGCGACAAACGTGAATGCAAACTTTACGAATGTGGCCGATGTAGAAGCCCGCGACCCGAACAACGAGCGCGTCGCTGATGAAGATGATGCGGTGGTTACTATTCCGGGAAGTCCGGGAATTGGCATTGAGAAGGCTCCGGCCACGCAAGCCGTATTGCCGGGTGCTGATGCTGAGTTTACGATCACGGTTACTAACACGGGTGATACTGCACTTACCGATGTTGCCGTGTCAGATGCGCTTACACCAAGCTGTGACCGAACGTTTGATAGCCTGCCAATTGGCGCGAGCGAAACGTATACGTGTGTTGCAACCGTTGTTACAACCGCCTTTACAAACGTTGCGATTGTGACCGGTACGCCACCTACAGGTGGTACAGTCCGCGCCGAAGATGACGCTGAAGTGACGCTAACCGGCGCACCAAGTATCGAAATTGAAAAGGCTCCAGAAATTCAAACGATTGAGCCGGGTGCGAATGCTGAATTCGCAATTACGGTGTTCAATACTGGCGATGTCTTGCTGACTGATATTGCGGTGTCTGATCCGCAAGTGCCCGAATGTGATAACACAATTGGCAGTTTGCCACCGGGTGAATTGTTCACGTACACCTGTATTGCCGTGGGCGTTGGCGGTAGCTTTGTCAACGTTGCAACGGCTATTGGGGAAGATCCATCAGGCAGCACTGTTTCAGATGATGACGATGCAACGGTAACGGTCAATGCGCAAGCGTCTTTGGGTGATTTTGTCTTCCATGATGTAAATGGGAATGGCATTCAAGAAACTGACGAGCCTGGGATTGCCGACCAAATGGTGCTCTTGCTTGACCAGTTTGGCACTGTGATTGGCGAACGGCGCACCGATGCGAATGGCGGGTACCGTTTTGACGGCCTCACCGCGGGTACCTATAGCGTAGAGTTCCGCCCTAACACGCAGTACCACTTCACCCTAGAAGATGCTGGTATTGATGACGCCACGGATAGCGATCCTGCGCCAACTGCACAACAGTTTATTGGTGAAGTGCTGGGCATCAATCTGCCAAATAATCAATCGGACTTCTCGATTGATGCTGGTGTTTATATTCCATCGGCATTAGGGAACTATGTCTTCTTAGACATCAATAATGACGGCATTCAAGATGCGGATGAACCCGGCGTTGCGAATGTTACTGTCAACTTGTTGGACGCCGATGGCAACATCATCATCACCACGCTGACCGATGCCAGTGGCTATTACAACTTTACCGATCTTGCCCCCGGCACCTATCAGGTAGAAGTGTTGCGGCCCAATGAATTTGACCGGTTTGCGCTTCAAGATCAAGGCACAAATGACACGCTAGACAGTGATGTAAACGAAAATGGACGCACTGTGCTGGTTACCATTAATTCTGGCACCATTATCGACACGATTGATGCCGGGTTAGTCCGTAGCCAAGTGCAGGGTAAAACCTCAGTGGCAACGCCAATTCTGGAGAAAATTGCGAGCGTTCAGCGTGCCAAATTGGGCGACGATGTGGCCTACCAGATTGTTGTGAGTAACCCAGCTGAATTTGACGTTACAGCGCTTGTGGTTACCGATGCACTTCCGCCAGAGTTGGATTTTGTGTCAACGGATTTGGGTGACTATAACGCTGCGGCACGCACGGTTGTGTACACCGTCGGCACATTAGCGCCGGGGCAATCGATTACGATCAATGTGGTGGCCAAGGTCAATACGGTTGCGGCTGCGGGTCAAGCGATTGTCAACGTTGCTACGGCGTCTGCAAACGAAGGTGGATCAGAAGATAACGCAACGGTTACGGTTATCCCGCCGGTTATTCCGGTCACGGGGTTCCAAGCCGGTACATTTGCGGGCATGCTTGTGCCAATCCTAATCCTGATTGCAGCGATTATTGGCTCGGCCATTCTGTATACATTGATTTGTACGTTTAGTATCAATGCTACGCACACTAAGAATGAGCGGCTCTCGCGGCAGCTTGTCAGTGGTTTATTATCGGTGGCATTTCTAATGCTGGGGAGCGGGGTAGCAGCTTGGATGTATGCTGCGCCAAATCGGACGCAAGTTGCGCCAACAGAAGTTGCCCGAATCTTAGTGACTGGGTACACAGCAACGCCGCTGCCACCGTCTGCGCAAGCAGAGCACGTGATTGTAAGCACGCCTGATACGCAAGTGGTAGACGCTGCGCCACAAGCAACTGATGCTAGCCCTAGCACAGAGGTTGAACCGGCGAACTTAGAAGCGGTTGCGCCGCCGGTTGATGTTGAGGTGGCTAATTTAGACGGTACGGGAGAGGGACAACCTATGGTGCTCTCGGCGATTAGTGAGGACCTTACAAGCCTGTTGCGCCCCGGAAACACCGACCCGAGCGTCCCGCATCTTTCAATTCCGCGCCTACGTCTGACTGAAAACGTCACGGCCGTGCCGCTACTGGCCGACGCGTGGGACTTGTACAGCCTTGAGCAAGAAATTGGCTGGCTGCCAACAACTGGCGCGTATCCCGGTGATGATCTGGCAATGGTCTTTGCGGCGCATGTCAATGTGCGCTCTGGCCGGGCTGGGCCGTTTCATGATCTGAACCAACTCCAAGTTGGTGACCAGATTGTCTACGTGCATGAGGGCTTAGAATATATCTATGAAATGCGTAGCTCTGAAGTGTTAGATCCTACAGATGTAGAGCAACTCTATGTTGAAGACGGTAGCCAAATCTTATTGATTACCTGCCAAAATTGGGATGGTAGAGCCAACACTTATAGCGAACGATTAGTTGTGACGGCCGAGCTGATCGCCGGACCATAAGTAATATCAAGGGGCTGCTTCACTCAGAGGCAGCCCCTTTTTGTATCCAACGTTATTAGATACGCCTTATGTGAATTCAAATGATGAACCGACACCAA
>JAHDBW010000100.1:0-2507 GCA_020630175.1 Anaerolineales bacterium | reverse complement strand
ATTCACATACGGCGTTAGATATAAATGACGTCATCAGCATTGATTTATCAGTTGGCCTTGTATCAAGGTGGGTCTATCAAACTGATAGAAAAGGACTAGATACAGGAATCTCTCTCAATCAGACGTTAATGATTGTGTAATACGACTTCATTTAGAGTAAGGGTACCCGTATTGCGCAGCGTTACACATAATTATTTTGGTATGTTATTTCATCGGACTTATTTTCTACAGTTACTGGTCGTCATGCTTGGCCTATTGTTGCTGCGGCCACTGACGCCCACACAACCCGTATTCGCAACAGACTTGCCCCCCATTCCGCATGTTGAGTACGTATTGCACGTGAGTGTAGATGGCCTCACAGCTAGCCTTTTACAAGATAAGCTGGCGGCAGATACGGCTGGAACTTACTCTGCTTTCCAGCGCTTGATCGATGAAGGTGCCTACACCTTTAACGCCCGCTCTGACTACGACACAACGGTTACCTTGCCCAATCACATTTCAATGCTCACGGCGCGGCCCTTGTGGCAGCCCTTTGGCGTGTCTGAAATGCATCACCATGGGTTTCCGCATAATTCGCTGCCGTATGAACGGGCAACATTACATAACTCAGGTAACCCTTCGGCGGGATATATTGCAAGCGTGTTTGATGTTGTGCATGACAATGGCATGAGTACCGCGCTATATGCTAGTAAGGATCGTTTTTCGGTTTTTGATGTTAGCTATAACGCGACAAATGGACGCGGTGATAGCACCGGCCCCGACAATGGCCGCGACAAGATCGATTTCTACCGCAATCTGCATGACGGTACGAGCTCGCGCCCTTTGCACGACGCTTTGCTGGCAGACTTAAAGCAGCATCACATCAATTACAGTTTTATTCATTATGCAGATCCTGATGCCGTTGGGCACATTCATGGGTTTGGCTCTGATGAATGGTTTGCGGCAGTGGCTGATGTCAATAGCTATTTATTAGACTTAATGACGCTCATTGAAACGGATGCAACGTTCAAAAACAATACGATTTTGATTGTCACGAGTGATCACGGTGGTACGGATTTCAAAGGGCATGGCGATGCCAGTATGGCGGTTAACTACACAGTGCCGCTGTTTGTGTGGGGCAAGGGTGTTGCGCAAAATACTGAGCTGTACGCGTTGAACCCATCTTTCCGGCAGGATCCCGGTGAAGGCCGCCCACGTTTTGATACGAACGTTGTGCAACCGATTCGGAACGGTGAAACGGGCACCCTAGCATTGGCCTTGTTAGATTTGCCAATTATTCCATGGTCGTTTATGACTAGCGCCATCAACGTTGCGCCATTTGGGGCTCCGGCTGACGACACTTTACTGAACTTATTTCTGCCGCTTGTGCGTGGTAACTGACACAGCGTGAAACCCTAACCGAACTATATCTGTCTTGTAACCTATTTGTCCGAAATATGTTTTAGCATTAGGTAAATCAGTATTTGGTGGGTTCCAAATACTGAGGAAGATGCGTCCCCAAGGTGATCGTAAGGTCGCTTTGGGGTCTTTTTATTTAAGGGGTGTTGGGCGCTTAGCGGTGTGCAACTGGGTATGACAATTGATTGCCACGTTCACTTCATTTCGGACAACCGACCTGAAGGTAGTTTTGTTTCGCATAAATTTAAGCGCAGCCTGACCTTTCGCGTGTTGGCGCGCCAGCTAGGCGTTGACTTCAAATCAGACCCTTACACCCAAGAGCGTACTTATTTGAGCGTTCTCCAGCGTCAGCTTTACCAAAGTGAATTTGTTAACTATGCTGTGCTGCTCGGCTTAGATGCGACCTACGCCACAGATGGCACCTTCCTGCCTAACCAAACGCCCATCAAGACCAGCAATAAAACGATTTTGCGGCTCACGCATGATTACCCTGAGTTTCTGCCGGGCGTCTCGGTGCACCCCTATCGCGCTGATGCGTTAGATCAGATTCCGGAGCTAGCAGAGTTAGGTGCGGTGTTGTTCAAGTGGGTGCCAAATACGCAGAATATTGATGGCCTGCACGCCAAAAGCCGCGCTTTTTTTCGTGCATTGGCAGAAACCGATATCCCGCTGCTGACGCATATTGGCCGTGAACACACCTTGCCCACTGTTGATCAAACGCTGGGCGCGCCGCATCGGATGGAAGCCGCGTTAGACACTGGCCTAAAGGTGATTTTTGCACATGGGGGTTCTTCCACTTTGCAAGACGCCATCCCGACCGTGCAGGCCACGTTCAAATTGATGGATCGCTACCCCAATTGCTATGCGGATCTTTCAGCGTTGCTGGCCGTCGGGCGCTTCAAGGTGTTGCGGTATTGGCTGTCTCATCCGCAATATCATGACCGCTTGCTGTTTGGCACAGACTACCCGGTGCCAATGGCGTTACAGCAGCCGCTATTTGCCTTAGATTACCGCATCAGCGATATGATCAAGCGCAGTAATTCGTATTTTGATAAGTGCTTTCTGACGTTGTGGGCGCTAGGCGTGCCAGAGGTTGCGTTTACGAATGC
>JAHDBW010000449.1 GCA_020630175.1 Anaerolineales bacterium | reverse complement strand
GACGTGAGAGTGGCATCACAATTTGTTGATAAATCCGCCATTCACTCGCGCCATCAATCCGCGCGGCATCTAGCAATTCGTCTGGAATGGTCAGCATATATTGGCGTAGCAAAAACACGCCTGTTGGTGTTGCAGCTGCTGGCACAATCAGGCCAGTAAACGTATTCAGCATTGAGGCCTTCTGCATCACCAAGAACACCGGCACCAAAATTACAGACAACGGCACCATCAGGGCGCTAATCATCACAATGAAGATCGCATCACGGCCAGTAAATTTGTATTTACTTAGCGCAAATGCCGCCATACTGTTGACAATCAACGTTAGGATTGTCGCCAAGACCGTTACTAAAACGCTATTCTGCAAGTATTGGAAGAACGGGAAGCTATCAATCCCTTCGCGATAATTATCTAAGTTGAATGAAACCGACTCAATTGGCTCACGATTTTCAATCCGAACTTTGATAATTTCTTCTGGGTTAGCCGGATCAATCAATTGCGCTTCAAGCCCAATGCGGCGCACTTGCGCTAATTGTTTTACTGATCCATCTTCCATTGTGACGTTGTACATATCAAGCGGCTCGTCAAAGCCTTCAACGACAACGGTTTCAGATTGATACGGTAATAAGCGCGGCGGAAATTTAGATAATTCACCGGAACTTTTGAACGAACTCAAGACCAGCCAAAGCACAGGACCAAACATAATGACCGTGCCAAGTGTCAGATATAGATAGCTCAACATGTCTGTCAGGCTAAGTTTTTTACCGCCTTTTGTGCGGGTTAGGAAGCTGCCTACTGTTGTCATAATAAATCCCTAAGCCTCTTCAGCACGGCGATTGAGCCAGAGTTGGATCAATGTCGCGATAATCAAAACGCCCGCCATGACAATCGATGCACTCGCCGCAATCCCAAAGCGTCTCGCTGGGCTAGCGAAGCCAATATCGTAAATGTATTGCACCATTGAAAGCGTTGCCGTGCCGGGGCCACCGCGCGTAAAGGCGTATACCACGTCAAACACTTGCACTGCCCGAATCAGCGCCAAAATCACCACGACAAGCAGCGTTGGCCTGAGTAACGGCACCGTAATATTTTTGAAACTTTGCCAATCCGTCGCGCCATCCATCCGTGCGGCTTCGTAGAGTTGCAGCGGAATCGCTTGTAAACCAGCTAATAAAATGAGCGTATAAAAGCCCATGTAGGCCCATGTGCTCATAATCACCACCCAAAAGCGAGCCCAAGTGGCATTGGTCAAAAACATCACCTTGTTGAAGCCCATGCCCGTCAAGACACCGTTGAACAAGCCGTTTTCTTGCAAAATCCATTTCCACACAAGCGCTACAACAATCGGTGAAAGCAATACCGGATAAAAGAAAACACTCCGGAAAAAGCCGCGCCCGCGAATGTCACGGTTCAGCACAACGGCTGTAATTAAGGCAAGTAATACCATTAGTACGACTTGAACAAATACGTAACCAGTCGTATTGATAGCGCCACGCCAAAAGATATCTTCGCGGCACGTATTCGGGTCTAAGAAGCTCTGGCAGTCAAACAACTGCTCGAAGTTCTTCATGCCCACATACGGCCGATTTTGCGGTTGGAATTCTGTCCCGCCAGTAAATGCATACCAAAAATTCAGCAGCATCGGGAACAGAATGAAGATGCCAAAAATCAGCAAATTCGGTAATACGAAGACATAAGCCATGTTGTTTGGCCCAATAATCTTCTGTAAGTTCCCAAAGATAAGATCTAAAATCGAGGTGGCAGCACCAGTAATCGATAATGAAATATCATCAAATACCGAGCTATCTTTCGAGGGTGTTTCCATAGTCATTGACAGCCTCCTTTAGACGAAGCGTTCACGCAGTCTAGAGCTTACAAAGTCTAGAATAATGACCACAATTGCAATCATGATCATTTGCACTGACGCTTGGCGATATTTCAGCAAGTTCATGTTTTGGTTGACCAAGAAGCCAATCCCACCACCACCAGCAAAGCCGATAATGGTTGACATCCGCACATTGATATCCCAGCGATAGAGCGTAAACGCAAT
>JAHDBW010000448.1 GCA_020630175.1 Anaerolineales bacterium | reverse complement strand
GTACAGCCGCGTGATAAATCATGCATTGGCTTTGCCAACCCTTGGATCAACGGCCCTAACGCCTGCGCGTTCCCCAAGCGTTCGGTGATTTTGTAAGCGATATTTCCCGCATCTAAGTTTGGAAAGATAAATACGTTGGCATTGCCCGGCACGGCAGATCCCGGTGCTTTACGCTGCCCGATAGCTGGAACCCACGCGGCATCAAACTGCAACTCACCATCGAGCGTGAGCTCTGGCGCGGCAGCTTGGGCGAGGGCGGTCGCTTGTTGTACTTTTTCTACTGACGGGCTTTTAGCGCTGCCTTTGGTGCTAAAGGAAAGCATCGCCACAACGGGCTCTTCGCCGGTCAATTGTTGATGCGTTTGCGCCGAAGAGACGGCAATCACGGCCAACTGTTCTGCGTTTGGATCGGGCACCATGCCACAATCGCCATAGGTAATAGCTTGTCCGCTTGGCAAAATCATCAAGAAGGTGCTGCTAGCAACGCTCACGCCTTGCTTCATGCCAATGACTTGTAGCCCGGCCCGCAATACGTTGGAGGTGGCATTGACAGCCCCGGCAACACAACCATCGGCATGCCCGAGATGCAACATCAACGCGCCAAAGACCAAGGGCTTGCGGGCTTGCGCGTGGGCATCTTCCATAGAAATGCCTTTGTGCTTGCGGCGTTCATAAAACGCAGTCGCGTATGTATCAATGTTGGCATACTTGCTAGGATTGATCACCGTCACGCCTTCAGCCACGTTTGAAAGATCCGCTGCGTCCGTCACTAACAGAATCGGCTTGGCCAATCCTTCACTTAGTAAGGTGTTGGCGGCTTCTACTAAACGCGGATCGTCACCTTCTGGCAATACAATGCGGGCTTGGGTGGCTTTTGCGCGGCTTTTGATGTAATCGAGTGTGGTCATAAAATGAAATGCAGTTAGGTCAGAACGCAGATAACGCGCTGTATTTTGATCATTGGGCGATGCTTGTATTATCTCACCCAAGTGATAGATTTCGCGACAAATCCACAGGAAACAGCAAATTATGACGAACCTTGTTTTTGTTTCTTGTATTGTTTCTTTTGATCTTGCATAATCTGCACTAAGTTAGCGAATTTCAATCGCGTTGAATCTTTGCTTACACACTATATTTTGCAATCCATTTGGGAATTGGATTTTTATTACGAAAGGACTTTTCATATGAAATCAACGGCACGCGTAGTTGTCATTGGCGGTGGGATTGGCGGCGCAAGCACGCTGTATCACCTTGCCAAAATGGGCTGGACTGATGTGGTCTTGCTAGAACGTGATGATCTGACTTCGGGGACTACGTGGCACTCTGCCGCACAGGTGACCCAGTTTGGTACCGTTCAAACCATGGTTGGCCTCAAGCAATATAGCACGCAACTTTATAGCGAGTTGAATGATGACCCCGACTACCCAATGGGCTATCACAAGTACGATGGCGGTATTCGCTTGGCGCATACGCAAGACCATTTAGATGGGTATCATCACTTTGTGGGCATGGCCAAAGGCATGGGGGTGGATTTCGAAGTAATTGACCCAGCAGAATGCGCTAGACGTCACCCACTATTGAATGTTGACGGGCTAATGGGCGGTCTTTGGGACCCAGTCGATGGTGATATTGATCCGAGTAACCAAACCCGGGGCTTAGTCCATGCGGCCAAAAAGCTTGGCGCTGAGGCCTACCTGTATACGCCAGTGACCGACCTTGAACAAAAGCCAAACGGTGAATGGATTGTCAAAACGCCAAAGGGCAATATTACCGCTGAACACATCGTCAATGCGACGGGCTATCGGGTCAATCAAGTGGGCTCGATGATGGGTGTCGAGCATCCGGTAATGTCGATGGAGCATCAATATCTGATCACCACCGCCATCCCAGAAATTGTAAACTTTGACAAACGTACGCCGCTAATCCGTGATCCGGGTGATGATTTCTATTGCCGCCAAGAACATGAAGGCTTGCTGCTTGGTATTTACGAACAAGACTGTAAAACGTGGGGCATGAAGGGCATCGCCGATGACTTCACCAGCGCCCTTGAACCAAA
>JAHDBW010000099.1:10036-13066 GCA_020630175.1 Anaerolineales bacterium | reverse complement strand
GACGCCACCGACCCCGGCGTTTCGCCGCCATCGAGCAAATACTCAATTTTTTCGCCCAGCATGTCAAAGACTTGCGTGGCGTTGGCTGCGTTTTCTAAACCAGACAGGTTGGCACTGGTAACGGCTAACGGGCCAGTTTGGCGCAGAATGTCGAGCAGGGCGGGGCTATTTGGAATGCGAACGCCGACAGTCTCTAACGGCGAGGCTTCAAAAGGGATGCTGTCTGCTTTTTGAAAGATCACCGTTAGTGCACCCGGCCAGTACGCTTCAACTAGCTTTTGCGCGGCTGGCGAGACGGTTTTGACAATCTCTGTCAATTGCTCAACATCAGCAATCATCAGCACTAAGGCTTTAGAAATACTGCGCACCTTGACGTGATAAATGCGGCGTAAGGCACTAGTATCCGTGATAACTGCGCCGAGCCCATATACCGTATCGGTTGGGAAAGCGGCAAGCTGGCCTGCTTTCAAAGCGTCTGCAATTATGGTGCGATTTTCGGGTGAGTCGGGGAGGACGATGGCTGTCATGAGGGCACAGGTCGAACGGGTTTGGAATTAGGGTAGGGTTACGCGTAGTAAGCGGTCTAACCCGGCATAATCTTGGATGATTTCAACCGTTGCGTTAGGAAAGGCTGCAACGGCTAGATCACGAATAGCCGCGCCTTGGCTTGACCCAAATTCAACTAAGAGCAAGCCACTGGGATTTAGGTGCGCAACGGCTTGGTCTAAAAGTCGTTCGATGACGTCTAGACCGCGATTGCTGCCGCCGTCTAAGGCGAGATGCGGCTCAAATTTTGAAACGGCTAAATCGGCCATTTCGGCTGGCGCGACATAGGGTGGATTGCTGCAAATGACATCGAACATGCCTAGCCCGTCAAGCAAATCCGCTTGCCGGAGCGTGACAAACACGTTCTGATTGCGCGCATTTTGCTCGGCAACTTCTAGCGCATTCGGGCAAATATCAACGAGCGTGACGCGCGTATTTTTGGTGTTGGCAGCGATGGAAAGGCCAATACAGCCGGTGCCAGTGCCAATATCCACCAAGGTGAGTTGGCGGTCTTGCGCGGTGGTGTAATCGAGCGCCGCTTCTACAAGCAGTTCCGTTTCTGGCCGTGGAATAAGCGTGTGCTCAGAGACAATAAAGTCGACACCAAAGAATTCCCAACTGCCTAAGATATACGGTAGCGGCTCGCCAGTTGCGCGCCGCGCGATTGCGGCTTGATAGGCGGTAAAGTCTGCTGTTTCAAGTGGCTTATCTGACCAAGTCAGCAGCCAAGTGCGGGATGCATCTAGGATGTGCCCAAGCAAGAGCTGTGCTTCCAACTGCGGCGTGTCGGTCACAGCCATCAGCTGTTCGGTTCCGTCACGCAGGGCAGACTGAATAGTATGCGAAAGTGTTGAAGTGATCATGATGACAGCACGCGTTGGTGTCAGTGCTTAATCTAACCCAGCTTCTGCTAAGCGGTCGGCTTCGTCTTGTGTGGCGAGTTCGTCAATAATTGCGCCCAAATCACCTTCCATAACGGCTGGCAAGTTGTGCACGGTAAGGTTGACGCGATGATCGGTAATCCGGCTTTGCGGATAGTTGTAGGTGCGAATTTTTTCTGAACGGTCGCCAGAGCCAATTTGTGAGCGGCGCGTGGCAGCAGTTTCGGCTTGTTGGCGTTCTAGTTCGGCATCATACAAGCGGGCGCGCAGAATGCTCATTGCACGCAGGCGGTTTTGCAACTGTGAACGTTCGTCTTGGCATTGCACAACTAATCCGGTTGGAATGTGGATCAGGCGCACGGCAGTCGAGTTCTTTTGCACGTGCTGTCCACCAGCACCACCAGCCTTATAGACTTCCATTTTGACATCGGTGGTCGGGACGTCAACTTCAACTTCGTCTACTTCGGTAAGTGAGGCAACGGTTGCGGTTGAGGTATGAATACGGCCTTGCGATTCTGTCTGCGGCACACGTTGGACGCGATGCACGCCAGTTTCGTACTTGAAACGGGAGAATGCGCCTTCGCCAATCACTTCGAAAATGATTTCTTTATAACCGCCAACGCCAGTTTCGCTAGAAGAGATGATGTTCGTCTTCCATTTGCAATTGTCGGCAAAACGGCTGTACATGCGGTAAAGGTCAGCGGCAAAAATACCGGCTTCATCGCCACCAGCACCCGCACGGATTTCAACAATTACGTTGCGTTCATCACGTGGGTCTTTCGGCAGTAGGAGGCGGCGCAGGGTGGCTTCCAAGGTAACCTTTTGTTCTTCAAGGTCTGGAATTTCCATTGCGGCCAGTTCGCCTAGTTCTTCATTGTCTAAAAGGCCACGGGCGTCTTCTAAGTCTTTGAGAACGGTGCGATAGTCTTGCGCGCCAGTAACGAGCGGTTCAAGATCAGAGCGTTCTTTAGCATACTTGGCCACTTCGCTGTAATTTTCAGCGACGCGCGGGTCTGCTAAGAGCCGTTCTAGTTCTTCATAACGGGCTTGAATGCCTGCGATTTTATCTAACATAGGGTTACCTTGCGGTAGTGGGTTGTACTGAAAACAGCTTGGGTACAATCCAAAAAAAATCCGCGCTCAAAGGCGCGGACAAATAGAGTTATAGGTCGCCTAAGCGGAGCGTAGTCTTATGCTAATCCGCGTCGCTACAGGACGAATGACAGTACAACCAAAATAAGCGCAAGTGTTGCGCCAATGGCTGCAATTCGGGTGAGTTCTCCACGAACGTGTCCGTAGCTATTTTCAATTGGGGCGCGACCAGTCACGGCTTCTGCCATGGTGACTTTTGGTGTTGCTGCTGCGGTTTCAGCAACGACTGGGGCCACCTTGGTGACCTTTGCTGCTGTACGCTTTTTTCGACTCTTCTTTGCCATAAAAAAATAATCCAGTAATTAGGTTTTCTTTAATTAAAGTGATCATACCAATACGCCATGCATCCGTAAAGGCAGCGAGACCCCAATTGTGGGACGTGCAGACTGTGCGAAGTGGCTAGTTTGGGGTGGGTATGTGGAGAGATTGGCCGTGGGTGAGCACGGATAAC
>JAHDBW010000099.1:0-9936 GCA_020630175.1 Anaerolineales bacterium | reverse complement strand
GCCACGATGCCACCGGCTAGGTTGTGAATTTTTGTAATCCCGGCGGCTTTTAGCAAGTCGACGGCCTCAGCTGAGCGTTTGCCGGTGCGGCATTGCATCACGAAGGTGTCGGCGCTGTTGAAGGTGCTAAGCTGCGCTGGAATTTCACCGAGCGGGATCAGCTCTGCGCCCTCAATATGCACAATATCCCATTCATGCGGTTCACGCACATCGATCAGGCGGAAGCTTTCGTCGCTGTCTAACATCGCTTTTAGCTGCTGCACGCTGATATCAACGGCGGTGGTTGAATCCTCTAAGTGATCATTTTGTGGCATGCCACAGAACTGTTCATAATCGATGAGTTCGGTAATCGGCTGGCGGTTTGGGTTCTGGCGCAGTCGGATCTCATCCATGCGCATCTCTAGCGCGTCATAAATTAGCAAGCGTCCAATCATTGGGTCGCCAATGCCAGTAATCAACTTGACCGCTTCCGTCGCTTGGAGCGTGCCGATAGTGCCCGGCAAAATCCCAAGCACGCCGCCTTCCGCACAAGAGGGCACTAAGCCCGGTGGCGGTGGTTCTGGATACAAATCACGATAGGTTGGGCCATGTTTGGCCCAGAAAATTGAAAGCTGCCCTTCAAAGCGGAAAATACTGCCGTAGACGTTAGGGATTCCCAGCATCGCGCACACGTCATCCACCAAATAGCGGGTAGGGAAATTGTCGGTGCCATCGATGATGAGGTCGTACCCCGTCGCGATTTCCAAGGCGTTTGCGGCCGTGAATAGCGCATTGTAAGTCTGAATCGTCAGCATCGGATTGAGATCCAGCAAGCGATCACGTGCCGAGTCAACTTTTTGCTGACCAACGGTAGACGTACTGTGGATCACCTGCCGTTGCAGGTTGCTTTCATCAACAACGTCATAGTCCACCAAGCCGAGCGTGCCCACGCCAGCGGCCGCTAAGTACAGCGCAACTGGCGAGCCTAATCCGCCTGTGCCAACGCACAGAACCTTTGCTGCCTTGAGGCGTTTTTGCCCGTCAATGCCCACATCTGGAATCAACAAGTGGCGGCTGTAGCGCTCGATTTCTGCCTTGCTGAGCGCGATGTTTGAAATGTCTAATGGAATTTGAATGCCCATGAACGGTTATAACCCTTGCTCGATGGCGATGTTGCCCAAGAAGCGGGCCAGCAGGCCAAAGAGACTATAGATAATGCCGACAATAATGATTGCACCAAGCCACATTGGCGCGAGTTGGAAGAACGCTGAAAAGATCTGATAGCCACCGTAGAGCAGCGTGCCTGCAAATGAGATCGACATCCCGCGCTTGGTGAGATCAACGTTGCGTAATAACAAGCCGACGATTGCAATAATTGCTCCACCGCCGCCAACCACATCGAGCACAATTAGGATGTAAAGCCGAATGCGACTTGCTGGTACGGAAAGTCCCCACAGCTCGGCTGTTTCAGCTAGCGTTGCAAACGCCCCAATGTTGCTAAACCATAGTTCAGACAGCAATAACAGCGCCAAAACGCCGTAGACAAGAATGGCAAGAGATTTTCTGTTCATGGGGTGTTGATTTGTAAGGTGTGATGCGTATTTTTGACTTGGAACATCTGATCTTTGGCGACTTTAGATCATTGAAATGGTCGTTTTACGTTGTGTGAGATGCAAAGGCAAGCGCGATCTAGAACGTTAGACACCAAAGCGTGGACGTCTGTATAAGTTGTGCGCTTACTGCATAATTGAAATTGTACGACTGATATTTTGCTGCGGATTTTTGGTTATTACCACCCACATAACAGGGATATCTGATCGATAATTGACGCATTACGCCTCAATTCCGGGGCGCTGTCACAATTCCTTTACTTGCGGCCCACAAATTTACATCACGCTCATTGATAGTAGCGGCGATGAGGTCTGGGAATAAGTCTGGTGTGCAGGCAAATGCCGGCACGCCAAAGCTAGCAATGGTGCTGGCGTGGTCGCGCTCAAAGCGCGGCGCACCGTCATCATTGAGCGCCAACAACACAATCACTTGCACGCCGCTAGTCTTCAAGCTCTCGATCCGGGCCAACATACTTTCTGCATTGCCGCCTTCATAAAGATCGGTGATCAAAATCAGAATAGTGTCGCTAGGGCGGGTGACAAGGCTTTCACAATAGGCCAGCGCGCGATCAATGTTAGTGCCGCCGCGCAGCTGCATGCCAAACAGCGCGCCAACGGGATCGTGCAGTTGATCGGTTAGGTCGACAATGCTGGTGCTAAACGCAATCAGCTTGGTGCTTAGCGAAGATAGCGACGCCATCACTGCGCCAAAAATGGCGGCGTAAATTGCCGATTTTGCCATTGACCCACTCTGGTCAATGCACAGCACGATATCTTTCAAGGACTGTTGGCGTTTGCCAAAGCCAACCAGTTGCTCGGCCACAATGGTTTTGTGGGTGGGCTGATAGTGCTTGAGATTTTTATGAATCGTGCGCTGCCAATTGATTTCTTTGTGCTTAGGGCGGCGTGATTTTGAGGCGCGATTCAAACTGCCTTGCACCGCTGCCCGAAACGGATACGCTAGACGTTCTTGAATATCAGCGACAATTTTTTCTACGTAAGCGCGCGCCGCAGCTCGGGCCTTTTCGGGAATATGCTTTTTCAACTGAATAAGCTGCGCGGCAAGTTCCATGTCTGGCTCTAAATCGGCCAGCAGTTCTGGACTGCGGATGAGTTTTCGCAAATTGCTTTTTTCTAGCAAATCGCGCTGTAGCACCTGCACCACGGGTTGCGAGAACTGATTGCGGACATCATCTAGCCAGCGCGAAATATCAGGCTGCGCGTCGTTGAGCGCGCCTTCATCGCCGTACAGCGCCTCTAAGGTTTCATCCAGCGCCTGATCATCTACTTCTAAGTCTGGCGTGGTGTTGCTACTGTCCCCTTGGCCTTCTTTTGTATTTTTGTTGTCTGCGTCGTCTTTGCCAAGAATTAGCCGCCAGCGCCGTTCTCGTTCTGTTAACTCTGTCATGGCAACGTCACTCCTAGATATTTGGCAACGGTTGGCAAGACGTCTAACGGTTGTTGTTGCGCTGGTTGGGCAGTGTTTAGCACCGCCTGTTGATTACGGGAGCGGTCGCGCAGCCGTTGCTTGGTGGCATCGCTAAACTTGCTAAATGTGCGCCGTAAAAGGGGCACAACGTCGTTGAATTTTGCGTTTCCTAAGCTATTGATCCAGTCATCAATTAATACCCAGAGCTGGTCGTCGTGCACTAACAGTAAGCCACTGCCTTGCAAAAAGCCCTCTAGCCAAAAGGCAGCATTGAGAATGCTGGGCACATCCAGCCCGCTCAGCGCGGCTTGTAGGGCGGTAAGTGCATCTTCACGCGGAATCATTTCGCCATCAAACAGCAGGCGGCAGACACGCCCAGCGAGTAGCCCATGCAACGATTTTGTTTGGTGCATCTTGTGGAGAGCGGTTTCCCAATCACTGTTGTGGCGCGCGTCATCAAGCGTGTTGATGGCGGTGTTGAGCGTGTTGATGGTTTGGGCAAGCTCGCCCGCAGCAGCATCATCAACGTGCTTGGCGATGACAGGCAGACCAACCAAGCTGTGTTTTAGCAGTTGATCCACCACGTTTTGTAATAGCGTCCGTTCTGTGTTGCGAATGCTGCCATACCGTAGCGCAGACAGTAGCGGCGGGATGGCAGCGACCATTTGTGGAATGTTGTTAGACAGTGCCACCGTTGCCGCTAATTGCTGGGTCAGATGCGTCATGGCATCTGGCAAGTCGGCTTGAATCAGGCGGTCTAATAAGTCAGTAAGCGCGGTTAGTGAGCCTGCTTTTTCAGCAATATCTGTGGCGTAATTAGACGCGGCCAGATAAATAGTGCTGCCCCACATGTTATTTTCAATCAGCTTGATAATGAAAGACGGCTGCCATGTGAGCTGCCAGACCTCTTTATAGGTGCCAAAACGATTGCCTGTGCGCACCGGCGTACCCCACGGAATACCCAATAAGTTGAGCCGATGTAGCAAGCGGCTGCGGTCTAAGTGCAACGGTTTGCGCAGGTCTAATGCGAGTTTGCTGATTGTGTTTTCTGGACGTAAGCGCAGCCGTTGCTGTTCTGCCCAAAGATCGTGCTGTAGCGGCGTTAGGGGCATTTCAGCTGGAATGCTGCCCATGTGATTGCCCACCATCAGCGGTTGATAAAGCTGCTTGAACACCTCACGTTGGCCGTTACACATGACGGTAACCGCGGCTTCTTCCATTTCCGGCAAGCCCGGGAAGGAAAGATCGCGCATCACCGCTAGGGCTTCTGCCAAACGAATGGCCTCGATGCTATGGGCGGGTGTTGCGTCAACGTTGTGCTTGCGCAGCAATTGGCTGGTTTTGGTCATCCAATTGATGGTTTGGTCAGATAATGACACGCCATCTTGCGCACAACGCCACAGGTGGTGATACCAATAGGGCGCAATAACCCCAGCTTTATATCCCGCTTTATACGTCAATCGGTTGTAAGTCCACGGAACCCAAGAGAACGCAACCGCATAGGTAGGCATATCGGTGAGTAGCGCGGCGTCTGCGGCGGCATTGTCTAAATCTTGGAGCGCCGGGCCATGCCATGCGCCGCAAACCACGGCGATCTGTTTATGTCCGGCAGCGAGCCCGTTACGGATGGCGGTGCGCATCCAAGCTTCACGCTGATCGGCATAGCGTTGTGACTGTAATGCGGCTTCATCTTGGGGTGTTTCAAGCTCACGCTCGGCATCACGGGTGAGCTGCATGATTTCTGCGACCGCTGCGAAGTGATTCGGATCAGGTTGCCGTTGTTCAAAGGCGCTATTCCACCAGTTTGTGTAGTGATGAAAGCCTGCAATATTAGCGAGCTTTTCGAGCACATTTTGATCCGGCATGCGCGGTGCATGGTCGCGACCAATGCGGTGTTTTTGCGGTAGGTCAAACAGTTGGGCGGGAATACCATGCTGCGCAGCATAGCGAAAGGCGACCCATTCTGGTGAGAATTCTGCAAATGGATACGACCGCGGCTTATATTGCTGGGTTGGATCGTAAGCCAAGATTGCGACAGGCGGCACAAGCGCTGCATTAGCAACCCAGTGCAATTGATCGGTGGCGTCACTTGGGCCTTCTACCAAGATGAGGTCTGGGGGCGTTGCCGCAAACGCTGCGAGCAAATTTGCTGCTGAGCCTGGGCCAAGATGGCGGACGCCGTAAATCGAAACAGTCATAAAGAGAATGCAGGTCGCATTGCTAGATTGGCATTAGACCAGTTCGCGGCACGCACGATACAGGTCTTCCCAACCAGCCCGTTCACGCAAAACGGTTTCAAGATAATCCTGCCAGACCACTTTATCTTGGACAGGGTCTTTGACAACTGCGCCGGTAATGCTCGCTGCAAGATCTTCAGCGCGCAGCACGCCATCGCCAAAGTGCGCGGTGAGCGCTAGCCCGCTGTTCATAACTGAGATGATTTCTGCGGTGCTCAACGTGCCGCTTGGCGTTTTGACCTTGGCTTTATTGTCGATGGTTTTACCGTCGCGCAGTTCGCGGAAAATGGTAACCACGCGTTTGATTTCTTCTAAGATGTCCTTTTGTTGCGGCAACGCTAACTCTGTAGCCGAGTCGCGCACGCGTTGTTTGACAATGGTGACCTCTGCTTCTGGCGTGGCAGGTAAGGGCAACACAACAGTATTGAAGCGCCGTTTCAATGCACTCGAAAGGTCATTCACGCCGCGATCACGGTCATTTGCCGTGGCAATCACGTTGAAGCCACGCACCGCTTGAATTTCGTAGCCAAGCTCAGCAACTGGCAAGGTCTTTTCAGACAAAATTGTAATCAGGGCATCTTGCACATCCGCTGGAATACGCGTGAGCTCTTCAACGCGGGCCACGAGGCCGTTTTCCATGGCGTTCATGATGGGGCTGGCAACCAGCGCTTCTGGTGACGGCCCAGACGCAATTAGGCTAGCGTAGTTCCAGCCGTAGCGAATGGCTTCTTCAGCCGTGCCCGCAGTGCCTTGTACGAGGAGCTTACTGTTGCCAGAAATAGCCGCCGCTAAATGCTCAGAGACCCAAGTTTTGCCTGTGCCGGGGATGCCCATCAGCAGCAGGGCGCGGTCAGTTGTGAGCGTGGCGATTGCAATTTCCATCAGGCGCGGATTGCCAATATATTTCGGCGTGATGCGCGTCCCATCGGAAAGCTCTCCCCCAATGAGGTAAGTGGCAACAGCCCACGGTGAAAGCAGCCAGTTTTCTGGGCGTTTGCGGGTGTCTGTTCTGCGCAGCGCTTCCAATTCAGCAGCGTATCGCGTTTCGGCGTGAGGGCGAATAATGGTTGTCATTGAATGTATAAGTAAATCAGTCTAAGGCTGCGACCATATCGCGCCGAAAGTGAATTGTCCGAATGGCGTTATGAACGGTCATGCGCCAGTCTGGATGGGTCTCTGCAAATGGGGCAATGGCGGCAGTCAGTTCGTCGGCCATTGCATAACTGCATTGATGGGAACATTTTTTGAGCAAATCGCGCGCTAATGTCTCATCCTTTTTGTGTTGTATGGGTAAATCCCTTTGTATAAGCGCCACCAACCCAGCAAGAAATGCGCGGGTTAGGCTGTCTGGCCATGCGCCAGCGTAGCGTCTTAGTAAGAGTATGCCGGGTAGTTTGTCATTGATAAAGCGGTCTGGGTCTGCTGGCAGGCTATCCATGATGAGCGCGTGCGCTGTGGCAGTCTCAAACACGTTGATCAAGGGCAATGTCAGATTGTCTATGGGGCCATTTAGCAGCAGCGCGGTAGCCCATTCGGGGTTGTTCTGATATTGCGCGGCCTTAGCAAGCCCGTTACGCATCGTCTTTGGCCAATTGCTTTGATGGGTGAGTGCAATAAATTGCGCGGGCGTTCGTTTGAATTGCTGCTCCCAAAAGCCCAACGGCACAGCGCCAATTAGGCGTTGTAAATGCCTGACGCGCGCCTGACTGAGATTTTTTGATTTCCCAATCGCGAACCCATCCCGATGCGCCGCCAGTTGATCGAGGGCGTTGAAGTCAATTTTGAGTTTTGGTTGCCCAAATAAATTGAGTGTGAACACAGACGCAGCCAGCGTTTGCGCCCGTTGGGCGTAACGCGAGTCTGGCAGGCGTGAGAGTAATTCAATCACTTTGAGACGCGGCGCACTCTCGCGGGCGTTGAGTGCACGCTCTAAAAAGGGCTCATCTGCCATCGAAAGCCCGTTGATAAGTTGCGAAAGCATCCGGCTGCGATTGATGCTAGTTTCTTTGGCCCACGTGGCTTGCAATAAATTACGGCCTAAGTCTGGCTTGAGCATGCGCAACTGTTGGATTTGGGCCGTCTTGCCAGCCGTGACTTTGGCATCCCAGTGTTTACGGACATGAGCGTAGTCAAGCTGCGCGGCAGTTGCATAATCCCAGCGCGGATTCTGTGCGGCAACATCACGTCCGGCGGGGTCTAGTACTTGGTAAATCAAAGCGCGGGCTTTGGTGTTGATGCGGCCGCGTTCTAATAACTGTGGCACTAAGGCCAACGGAATTGCGCGGCGTTTTTGCAAAATTAGGCGCAGGGTTTCTTCTAGTAGCGAGGAATGCTTGCCGTTTAGAATGGCGAGTAGGTGCCATGTTGCGGCGTCATTGAGTGCTAATGGATTGGCCTGTGCTGGCAAGATTGTTACTTCACGGGTTGCGCGTGTAGCTGTGTTTGGGCCAGCATTTTTCAGCGCTTGAATAGCTGCCAACGTGAGAATCTGTGCAGCTTTACTTGGGGCGGCCTGTGCGAGAATTGCGTCTGTTGCGGCGTCTTGCGGCAGGGTGGTCTTTGCGCGTCGGGCACCAAGTAAAGCTTGTTTTAGTAAATCGGATTGGGTCATGCTGCCACCTCTGCCCAAGTGCTGAGCGGTAGCCATTGCCCTTCGACGCAATAAGAGACGGCATCAAGACTGGTACCGTCCCACCAGCCAAACACGGCCAGTGGCGCGGTGCGACTGCTGGCGTATAAATGCCAGTTATGTTTATTGTCTGGGTTGAGCGGGAGTGCATCCCGCGTGGACCCTTGTAGTATGAATTGCTTGTTATGCCGAGCAACAGATGCATTATGAACTAGCACGGGGCGGGCAACTAGCCACGGGTGTTGCAGATAATGCGTTTGGTAATCTTCAAAGATACT
Source organism: Anaerolineales bacterium (assembly GCA_020630175.1). GTDB lineage: Bacteria > Chloroflexota > Anaerolineae > Anaerolineales > UBA6668 > JAHDIM01. The sequence continues at coordinate 1,774 of JAHDBW010000099.1, read as the reverse complement.
GTCAAAGGTTGGTGCGGTTTGCGACCAAGGTGAGGTTGGCGCAATTGCGGTGTCAATATCGATTGGATAGGCTTGCAGACCCAACTCTGAATCTACAAAGTGCAGCGTACCGTTGAACGTTACGCCGGTGGTGAGGTGCATATCTGGCTTTTGCCGCGTGTGGGCAATGCCGGTAAGCTGCGCAAAGCGTGCACTTTGCTGCCCCCAAACAGTGACAGTGACCATTTGCCGTTTGCGCACAGACGTTAGCGTGCGCGCCACCACTAACCATTGATCAGTAACGGCTTCATCTGTAGCGCTTGGCAACTTGCTGTGATGCCAGCCAACTGTAGTGCAGAGGTCAAACTGCGTTGCGGCTGGTAACGTGTCAAAATTGACAAAGCTTTGGGTTAGTAAATACAGTTTGCTCAGCGCATCTAGCAGCAGCGGCGGCCAGTTGGTGTGTTGCGTAATCAGCTTTGGTAAGTGTTCAATTTGCTTAGAAATAGCAGGGCAGTAGCTGTCGTTCAGCCGCCGCGACATATCAAGCCAATAGCTGGTGGGGCGGTCAGGGGCGCTGGCAAGGCCGTTATCGATGAGGTCAAGTAGCCATGCGGCTAAGTCCTGCATGCCCAGCTTGATATAGCGCAAGCGTTCGGCAGCGTTCTTCTCCCACTGTTTAGGGTTAGCCGACTGGGGCGTAAAAAACTGAACCGTTGCTAATTCTGGATGTTGCTTTGCTGGGTGGAGCCAGTCTGGCATGGGTTGCGCGGTAAATTGTGCTGGCATTTGCTGCGCTAAGAGCCACAGTCCAACCCCATGATTGCAAGGGTAGCGAGCAGATTTGCAACTGCATGCGAATGTTTTTGTTTTGAGATTGATACTGCAATAATAGAAGACGCGCATGCCGTTGAACGCGCCCCAAATGAGGCTGTTGGCGCGGCCTGTTTGCGTCCAGCGTTCGGCACGGGCCATTTCAAAGATGGCTTTTAGGAGATATTTATCGTTGGCAACAGCAACAATATCTGCAAGCGGCGGTAATGAGTTGGTCAATCTAGTGTGTCTGTAATAGGCTATCTGTCTTTAGTAGTGAGACACTACCACCAGTAGCAATGTATACAGAATAACATGAGCGTGTTAGCGAAGTGTTGGAAGTGCGCCCTTGCGCTATGATTTGAGAGCTGAACAGGCGCAGGTAAAGCCTGCCTAAATGGCAACCGCGCAACAGTATCGACAATAATTTTATGCATTCCCAAATCCACAACCGTAAAAAATGGCTGCCGAGTTTGTGCGCTGTCGCTGTCTTGTGCACCAGTTTGGCTTGTAATTTATTAACAACGGCCACAGGAGCCGCCCCTGTGCCTTCGCCGCAATTAGAGCTCGCGGTAGATGATATTCCAGCGGTGCCAACAGCAACGTTGGCGGCGTCGGTGGCCACGGCGATTCCTGTGCCGGAATTGAACACAACCGCAGCGGCCATTGCAGCGCCTTCGCCAACGCCGTGCTTGTCTGATGTGGTGTATGTGGCTGACCTAACAGTGCCAGACAATACGGTAGTTGCACCCAGTGCGCCGATCGATAAACAGTGGCAAGTGCGCAATACTGGGGATTGTGCGTGGACTAATGCCTATCGCATTATCTTTTCAGAAGGGTCTTTGATGAATGCTGCGGTAGAACATGCGGTGTACCCGGCAAAGCCTGGCGGCGAGGCCACGGTGCAAATTGCAATGATTGCGCCGGATGTGCCGGGTGAATATCGCGGCTATTGGCAATTTGTGGATCGTGATGGGCAGCC
>JAHDBW010000098.1:8091-13094 GCA_020630175.1 Anaerolineales bacterium | reverse complement strand
GAGTAATGCTCGCACCCGCAGTGAGTAGAACCACGGCTAGCCGTGGTTCTACTCATTGTCGTATTTAGACCGTATTTAACCTAAGTTGCGAGTAACCTAAGAGTTCTACCCCATCCAGCTTCCCCTGCAAGGGGAAGAGCTTGCTCCCCTCCTTGCAGGAGGGGCTGGGGGAGGTAGAACTCACAGAATTATTCAAATTACTGAATAGTAACAACTTGCGTTATTCAGGCTTATTGTTTATCTAGCGCCTCTAAAAACTTCTCTTTCTCATTGGGGTGCATGCTGATGTTGTTTGCGGGGTACGGGAAGTTTGTCGCCCGCACCTCATTGTGAAAGGCCGTCATTGCTTTCACCCGTTCAGCATACAGTTGCTGATGCAACGGCGCTAAATTGCCAAACGCATGCGCATGACGCGGTGGCTTGGCTTCTTCACTTTCTTCACCGCAAATATCCGCCACAAACGAAAAGACAGCGTCCCCCGCATTCCCAGAGCCAAGGGAGAACGTCACGATTGAGGTCTTGTCATTGACGGCTTCTAACACTTCTTCCGCGATACATTCCGCTTCAACGGCAAACACACCTACATCTTCCATGCGCTTGAGCGTGCGGTAGATTTCCATTGCTTCTTCGGCAGTGCGGCCATACGCGCGCAATCCACCGGCCCAGTGCGCAAAGGTTGGAATAAGACCAATATGGCTTTGCACTGGAATCCCTTCTTTTGCTAGTTTTTCCATCACATCAAACGAGCGCAGCGTGTAATACATGTCACCACCGTTGCCCATCAACTCAACTGCATCGCATAGGATTTCATCGGCAGTACCAAACTGAGACCACGTACTGCCCACACCCATGAATTGATGCGGCGCAATCTCACGGCATTCTTTTAGTTGGTTACTCCAAATGACCAACAGATCAATGCCCGCATCGAGGCACGCGCGGAGCTCTGTTGCATTGGCGGGATTGCTCATGCTGAGCTTCTTGCCAGTGCCTTTGAGCGCTTTTAAATCGGCGACGGTGTAATTGCGTTTCGCTGGTTTACGACCAAAATCGTACAGTCTTCGTGGCTTCATGTTGATGTTCTCCTAAACATAGCTGTGGTTGCGTATAAATTTCTGCGCTACGCATTGCGCAGCAGTCCTAATGCGGCGCTGTGACAATCAGTTTGACCCGCATTGTGAAACAAAATCTCACGCACATAATGTCATAAAATTTTGGTGGAGGCGCCAGTAGATGTCAAGAAAAATTGGCAAAATTTGGCATTATCTAGTGCCAAAACCGCATCGTGAAACATTTTGCATAGAACGCCGCTGGTTGCTTGACAAACGGTATTTGGTCGGGCAGAATTTTGCCTTAATAGTCGCAAAACAGAGGTGTTTCACAATGCGAGACAACAAGGTTCAGGCCGTCACACGGGCAGCCCAACTCATTACGCTAATCGCTGACCATCAAGCTGGGATTAGTATTGGCCGTCTTGCGACAGAAACAGGTTTACATAAAAGCACTGTCTCGCGTTTGGTGATGACGCTTGAAGCGAGTGGGGTGGTGCAGCGCGCTGGCAAACAGGGGCAGGTGCAAATCCATCCAGACTTTGCGCAGCGCCTCAACAATCGCTCTCCACTAACTGATTTACGCCGCATTACGCGCCCATTCCTTGAAGATTTAAGTACCCACTTTCGCGAGGCCGCCAGCCTCGCCGTGCCTGAAAACGATCAGGCGGTGTTTGCCACACAAGTTTCTCCAAACCGCAACGTACAAGTCAGAGATTGGTCAGGGTCACGTTATCCATTACACACGTGTTCGCCGGGAAAAATATTTCTCGCCCATCGTTCACCAACGGAACGCGATTCGTATTTAGCCCATCCGTTGGCGGCCTATACAAAAAATACTGACACCGACCCAACTTCAATCCGTCGGTCTTGTGCAGAAATCAGGCAAACCGGCATTTCTTGGATTTTTGAAGAATTTGCCGAAGGATTGAGTGCCGTCGCTGCACCGCTCTTCAGCCGGTCTCAAACCGTTATTGGCGCGCTAGTTGTGTTCGCGCCGTCTTATCGTTTTCCAGATCACACCAAGATCGAAAAAATAAGTCTCGTCATGCATGACTTTGCCACGCGTTGCTCATCGGCAATTCAAAGTCAAGGCATCTAATTCCACTTCTTTATCCATTCTTTATAAGAGGACACACCACATGTTCAAACTATCTAATGATCAAATAAAGCACTTCAATGAAAAAGGGTATCTCATCGTCGAAGATGTACTTAATGAGGCCGACATTGCGCAAATCCGCGCGGAGTACGAAGCGATTTTAGACCGCGAAGCACCACGCTTAGTGGCAGAAGGACAGCTCAGCCAGACCTATGCAGAGCTGCCATTTGAAGAACGCTATACCAAAATTCTTTTTGAACTAGAGGACATGTACAGCATCTATCAGCATCTTGATATTTCGCTGCCGCTTTTGCAAGACATGCCGCAAGACGCCAGTTTGAACGCCGGGCCAGCCGTATTCAATCACTTGCTCACCAATCAAAATATTTTGGATATTGCCGAAACCATCATCGGCACGCAAGAGTTGTATAGCAACCCGGTCCAGCATACACGCATCAAACCGCCTGCCGCCGCACTGCCAGCGAGCAATGTCGATTCCAACGTTGCGCAAGCCGCATGGCATCAAGATGAAGCTGTGTTGACCGGTGATGCCACTGAAACCAACATTCTCACAGTGTGGGTTGCGATTACTGACGCAACTGTTGAAAACGGCTGCATGATGGCTGTTGAAGGCAGCCACATTGTTGAAGATGCAACGCTCCATTGCCCGGGCAACCATGTCACCAGTTCCGCTGAAATTTACATTCCTGAAGATCTGATTGATCAAGAAAAGGTTGTGCCGCTAGAAGTTGGCAAGGGTGGGGTGGTGCTGTTGCACCGTCTGACCGAGCACGCGTCATATGCTAACAACTCAGACTCTATCCGCTGGAGCTTTGATCTGCGCTACCACCCCGTTGGTCAAAAGACTGGCCGTGAAGTCTTTCCCGGCTTTGTCGCACGCAGCGCGGCACATCCAGAAACCGTGCTAGACGATGCCGCCGCATGGCAAAAAAGCTGGTATGACACCCGCGACCGCATTATTGCTGGTGAGCACGTGCAATTCAACGAACGCTGGCTGCCCTATAGCCGTCATCAGCTCTGCGCGTAAAAGATAGAAGATAGAGGACACGCTTTGCGCTTGAGGGTAGACGCTACGTTTACCCTCAAGCGCTACAGCTTCTATAGCCTGTCCTCGGGGGAACTCTAAATATGATTAGACATGTTGTAGGCGATCTCTATCAAATTGGAGAAAGCAGCGTTGGAGAAGGGGGCTGGCATGAAGCGGTCCGCATCTACGTGTTGCTAAACGATGGCTGCCCGCTTATTTTTGATGCTGGCTCACACGTGCATCGCGGCCAGATTATGGCTGAACTGCACACGCTTTTAGGCGACACCGCGCCCGGTTACGTCTTCCTCACCCATACAGAGCTACCGCACACTGGCAATTTGAGCGCCATCCTAACCGCCTGGCCAAGTGCAAAGCTTGTGGTGTCTAGCGCAATCTTGCCGTATTGCGAATTGCCGTGGTGGGTCAAAGAAGAGCAGATTATGTATGGCTATGCTGGCACCAACGCCGTCTATGGTGGCCGGGCAATTTCGTTCTTAGACGGCATATTGAAAGACCAACCCGGCACGCATTGGATGTATGACGCGCAAACCGGCACCTTATTCACCGCCGATGCCTTTGGCTACATGCTGCCTACCAATTCTGAAACGCTGTTTGATGATGAACACGCTGACGGCATTCCAACCGATTGGCTCAAGCGCTATCACGCCAGCGCCTTCCGCTTTTTACCGCAGTGTGACGGCAACAAGGTCAATGCAGACATTGCCAAAGTCTTTGCCAAGCGCAACGTCAATGTGATTGCCCCAACCCACGGCAATGCGATTCGGCATAACGTGGCGCAGGGTGTGGCGCGTTTCAACCAAGCCATTATGGAGATTTGCTGATGGAACTCAAAATTTATGGCGATACCGTCTCACGCGTGGGCGTGCGCCAAATCACGCCGCAAATTTATTGGATCAGCCACTGCTTAGGCGAATGCGCCGTGGAGGTCAACGGTGGCTTTGCTGCTGACTTTGCCAAGCTCAACCCAATTCTTGATCCTGAAGCCAGCGACATTATCTACAACTCCTTCCTATTCATGGATGAGAAAACATTGTTGGTCGATACGCTTTCACCCGGCCAGCATGACACCGTGTTAGAAGCGCTGTCTGATATTTTGGGCGACCGTAAGCTGGATTATTGCTGGATTAGCCATACCGAATTGCCGCATGCTGGCAACATCGCTGCCATCCAACGGGCGCATCCAGGGTTGGAGATCATGACCGTTGCCAATCATGACCATTACGAAGTGCACGGCCTAGCGGACGCAACACTGCTGAACTATGGTGATGTTATTGATCTGGGCGAACACAAAATCGAAATCATCAAGCCGCTGTTTGTTGATCATGCGCTGACGCAGTGGTTTTATGAACACAACACTGGCTTCTTATGTCCTGTGGATTGGGCGCTCAATGTGCATCGTGCCGATCAGTGCTTTCGGTTTATGGATGAAATGGAAGAAGTTGGATATTCCGTCGAGCAATTCATGCACGAAGTCTCAACCACATCGCGCGTGGTCTTCCCGTGGATCCGCTGGGCTGATCCAGATGCAACAGGAGAAGCCGTTGACAAATTCTTTGAACAATACGATGTCAAAATCTTTGCACCCAGCCACACCAACGTCATTCGTAAAGATCTAGACAAATACACCGCCGCCCTCAGCCAAGCCATGCGCATGGCGATTGTCGGCAATTTTGATTTGGTGTTCTAACCATAGCGGCACCCCGTTGGGTGCCGCTATGTCTTCTCGCAAACTAACTGCCTACTGTGTGCCGCTGCGGTTCGTCACAAACAGGTCATCATACGGAAAGTC
>JAHDBW010000098.1:0-7991 GCA_020630175.1 Anaerolineales bacterium | reverse complement strand
CTGCCTACTGTGTGCCGCTGCGGTTCGTCACAAACAGGTCATCATACGGAAAGTCTGACCCAAGCAGACGCAGCTTTTCACGCATATGGTCATCAATTGCGTTTTGCTGCGCCTGCGTCAACAATTCACTAGACCCGCCAGACTTGCCCCTCCGGATGAGATCCGTTGTACCCGCAGCACCCCATATTGGAATCCTTGGCAGCGGTGAAGAAAAGGCTGTGCCCAGCTGCTTCATGTAACCAATGTCGCTTTTGGCAACCACTGTCGCGAGCTGCGCTGGCGTAAGGGAGACGCCCATAACCTGCGCCACTTTAGCAATGCCAGCCGCCGGATCTGCTTTGAGTGCGTTGTAGGTCAACACCAGCACATTGTCACGGTCGCGCCATCCCCAATAGCTGTGGGTGTGCTTAGCCCAGTCCCCATAGACATAGTTTTCAGACAAATAACGCGCCAGCATCATGTCTACTGAGGGCATTTCATTAGCCTGTACATAGCCCATGCCAAATCGATAGCCAGATACAAACGTCTCTTTGGGATCACGTATCACCAAAATATAGGTTGCATCTGCTGAATACGGCACATATTCACTGGCTAAATGCGATTTGATCACGCGTAATCCCGTGGGGGCCTTTTGTTGCGGCGTGGGATCCGTAAACGGCACGGAGGTTGGCAGCGGAAAATCTGGCCAGCTCACTAAGTCATGAATGTGTGCAAACTCGGCCTCGCCATAATACGCAATTTGCTGGGCAATTTGCAGCATCCAATTAGTGCCGCTCTTCGCATAAATTGGCAGGAAAACATCATGCTTGGTTGGCACGTAGTCTCCAAATATCGACTGCTGGTGCGCAGGATCATTTACTTGTTGAGCGATGTTGTCAATGATGCGTTCGGCGAAACCCACGCGACACAATAGCTTTATCATCACAATCAGCCACCCGGCAACCCAGAGCAGCAGGCGTTCTTTAAAAGGTCTAGGAATAGTCATGTTCGTCTATGTAATGGTGCCGATTAGGTCGCTGCAACGGCTGCAGCCCCTTTACGCGCATTGATCCACGCCACGCCGGCCAATATCAACGCACCGCCAATTACCAAGGGAACCGTGAGCTGATCGTCTAAAAACAATACGCCCCCGATCACAGCAAAGATCGAAGAGAGCAGGGTGAAAGGCGTCACCTGCGCCACTGGATAGCGCTGCAATAAGAAGTACATTGCCGAGTGCGCCACGACCGAACTCATGACCGCCGTGTATAACAGCGCCATCCAACCTGTAAGCGTCGCCGCCTGCACAAAGGCTAGCTGATCGCTTTCAAACACCCATGACGTCAGCAACAGCACCGGACCACCAACCAGCGAGATCCAAGCGGTAATTGTCAGCGGACGCACCTGATCAAGTCGGCGAATTAGAATCATGGTGTAGGCAGAAAATGCGGCTGAAGCGCCCATCCACAACAAAGCCGGAATATCATCAAACGCCGCCGGATCAAAGCCAATCAGCAATGCGCCGACCATCGCGATGGCGGTGCCTGCAATCCGGCGTGGGCCAATGGATTCTTTTAATAACAACACGCCTAGTATTAGCGCAAACGGCACTTCTAACTTACTAAAAATTGCAATCGCGCCCGTATTTTCAGCCAACGCAATCGACATATACAGCGTGAAATACACGCCAATACCCATCAACGCGCCAATTTTTAGCAGCGGACGCACAAACTCACGCGGCACTTTGAGGTAAGCCGACAGCAGCACAATCAAGAATGTAAAGCGCAAGCCCGTAAAAAAGATTGGCGGAAATTCGCGTAAGCCAATGGCAGCCGCAATATACATTGAGCCCCAAATAACGTTGACCAAAATCGCGATGAATGTGTGGAATGGGGTCATAAAAATAATAAACGCGGAGGTACAGAGGATGCCAAGACCAAATCTCAGCGTTCTCCGCGCCTCCGCGTTGCATAGCGAAAGTCAGGCGGGTTGCCTGTTTACTTCTTCAGTTCAGCGGCGTCTTTCATGGCATCTTCACCTTTCTTCCAAAGGTTGCCTTGCCACAGTTCTTCTAAACCAGTTTCGCCACTGGCACCGGCTGTTGTGAGGTAGTCATAATATGACGTTGGCTTATGCCCGGTGATGTTATAAAAATCTGGGCTGCAGCGGCAGTAGAAACCATTGACCAAATATTCAAAGAACTCAGCGCGAGTGCTGCCAAAATCATTTTCAAAATCGACCATGGACTGCGCCCGATATTCGAGCGTTTTGTCCATCGCACGGCCTAAGTCGGCGGCAATTTCGGCCATGGTTTGTGGCTCGGGGCCGGTGATATCATAGAACTTATTCGCGTGGCGGTCTGGTCCTTCGGCTAAGATCACCGCAGCGGCCTCGGCAATATCGCGCGTGCTGACAAATGAGTTGCGCGCGGTGCCAAGTGGATTAGTGAACCAGCCTTCGTTCAGAATGTTGTCGCTATCTGTTTTGAGCAAGTGATTCATAAAGAAGTTATTGCGCAACACCGTCACGTTGAGCCCGGCATCAATCAGCGCTTTTTCACCCCACCAGTAATGTTGCAACATCAATGGAATTGACGCCCCTTGGCGGGAAGAGTGCTTATTTGCATCGTAAGAGGCGGTGTTGGTATCCGCGCCCATGCAGCTAATGCGCACCACGTGCGTAATCTGATCTTTCCGTTTGCCAAGTTCTTCACAAAACGCCAGGTGCGCTTCAAGCAGCGGATCAAGCGAAGCTGAGTAAACTGCACTGACACCGTCAAGCGCAGCTGCCCACGTTGCCGAGTCTTTGAGGTCAAACTTGACCACTTCGTGCGCACCAAGCGCCGTGAGCATCTCTGCTTTTGAATCGCTGAAATAGCAAGCGCGAATCGTAAATTGATTGGCTTGCGCCAGCCGTGCAATCAGTTCTCGACCAATGCGGCCGGTGGCCGAGGTAATAAGCACAATAGGGTTAGACATATTTTTAGAATCTCCTTTTGTGAATTTTAGCGTAGGGTGGGTGGATTTTTTGGCTGACTATTGGAACGACGGCAAGTCAATGTTTTCGGCAGCAAAGGCATACACGCAAGGCAATAGTACGGCACGCTCCCATTTCGTTTTGATCAGGCGTGCCAGTCTTATATGAGCTTCTGGCAGAGATTCAATATGGGGAGATAATTGACGAAGGGTCCATAATTGTTAGATTCATCGCAACTTACACACAACCAATTTGGTGGTTAGCGTTTTTGGTAGGCGCATATGTATGGGAGACCGGCAATGTTTTGTTATACGGCTACAAACCAAAATGGTAATGAAATTGTCGGCATTGCAAAAGAAAAGCGCCTTTTGAAAAAAGACGCCTTTCTTTTGCAATGCCGACCTATTTGTTAGAACTGCGCTTCTTCTGTTGAGCCTGCCAGCGCTGCCGTTGACGCTTCGCCTGCGGTAACTGTCATCAGGACACGGTCAAAGTAACCGGCGCCAACTTCAGCCTGATGCCGAGTAGCCGTGTACCCACGCTCTTCTGACGCAAACTCCTTTTCTTGCAACTCTACATAGGCAGACATTCCATGTTCTTTATAGCTTTGCGCCAAGTCAAACGTGTAGTAGTTGAGCGAGTGCCAACCTGCTAGCGTAATAAATTGGAACTTGTACCCCATGGCGCCAAGCTCTCGTTGAAAGCGGGCAATGTCTGCATCTTTCAGGTACTTTTTCCAATTGAAAGACGGTGAACAATTATATGCTAACCATTTGCCGGGATACTTCTCGTGGATTGCTTCGGCAAACTGACGCGCTTCATCAAGATCTGGTGTCTTGGTTTCACACCAAATTAGGTCAGCATAAGGTGCATAGGCTAAGCCCCGTTCAATTGCCACTTGCATCCCATTGTTCACATGGAAAAACCCTTCCGCTGTGCGTTCGCCAGTAATAAATCTTTTGTCGCGTGGATCAATGTCGCTGGTGAGCAGGGTGGCATCTAATGAGTCTGTACGGGCAAACAAGAGTGTTGGCACATCTAAAATATCTGCCGCTAAGCGCGCCGATTTCAAAGTATTAATGAAGGCCGAAGTCGGCACCAGCACTTTTCCGCCCATGTGGCCGCACTTCTTCGCAGACGCCAGTTGATCTTCAAAGTGTACGCCAGCAGCACCGGCTTCAATCATTTGCTTCATGAGTTCATGCGCATTCAAGGGTCCCCCAAAGCCTGCTTCAGCATCGGCCACAATTGGCAAATACCAATCGCGATCATGGCGGCCAGCTAAACGTTCTACTTGGTCAACCCGCATCAATGCATTGTTCAACCGTTTTATAACAGCCGGCACACTATTGGCGGGGTACAAGCTCTGGTCAGGGTAAGTATGCGAAGACAAATTCGCATCGCCTGCAGTTTGCCAACCGCTCAGATACAGCGCATCGAGACCGGCTTTTGCCATTTGGGTCGCTTGTGCGCCAGTCATTGCTCCAAACGTATGCACGTATGGCTTTTCGGTAAGGGCTGCCCACAAACGCTTTGCGCCATGTTGCGCCAGCGTCTGTTCCGGTTGAATTGAGGCGCGTAGTGAAACCACATCCGCAGCGGTATAGTCACGTTTGATTCCAGACCAACGGGGGTCTGTGTCCCATTTCTTTTGTAAGTCAGCAGTTACTTGGTTGGCATTGCCATTTAGATACATCATGATTGATCTCCTAGCGTGTGAACTAGTGGGTAAGTGATGAAAATTGTCGTTATAAATAATGCATGGCTGGCACGGTCAAGAAGTCTTGAAATGTGTCACCAAGCGTCAATTGGTCTAAGATTTGTGCGGCAGTTTTGATACGCGTTCCAACGAGCGTTGCCTCCGCCGCTTGGCGATAGTCAAGATAGCGATCACGATTGAACACATCGCCGGTGTCTAAGGTGACTTCATGCTTGAGCCATTGCCACAGTTGCACCCGTGAAATTTCCGCTGTTGCGACGTCTTCCATTAGGTTATTGATGCCAACCGCGCCGCGCCCACTAAGCCAGGCATCAATGTATTGCAGCGCGACATGAATATTGGTCTGCACGCCAGCTTCGGTAATTTTTCCGCCTGGAATATCCACTTGTAGCAGGGCGCTCATATCTGTTGGCACCTCTGGACGTTGCTTCTCTACTTGATTTGGGCGTGCTCCCAATACTGCATTGAACACATCCATGACCGGTGCGACCAAGTCTGGGTGCGCGACCCAAGTGCCGTCAGCCCCAGCTTCTGCTTCGCGCGTCTTGCCGGCCACAACTTTTTCAATTGCATTGCGAGTGACTTCAGGTTCACGGCGATTTGGGATGAAGGCTGCCATACCACCAATGGCGTGCGCCCCACGTTTGTGACAGGTCTTAATCATCAGTTCTGTGTAAGCATGCATAAAGCTGGTTTGCATGGTAATTTGCGCCCGATCTGGCAAGACAAACTCTGGATGTGAACGCATCTTTTTAATGATGCTGAAAATGTAATCCCAGCGACCTGCATTCAATGCACAAGAATGATCGCGCAGTTCATACAAAATCTCTTCCATTTCATGCGCGGCGGCGATGGTTTCAATCAACACTGTTGCTTTGATGCTGCCATTTGGGATACCAAGCGCATCCTCGGCGAAGCGGAATACATCAGCCCAGAGGCGTGCTTCAAGATGACTTTCTAGCTTAGGCAAGTAGAAGTAAGGGCCACTGCCACGTGCAATGAGTTCTTTCGCGTTGTGGAACATGTAAAGGCCAAAATCAAACAACGATGCTGAAATTGGGGCTTGCACAATCCGCAGATTTTTCTCAGTGAGATGCCAGCCACGTGGCCGCACAACCAAAGTTGCAACGGTATCATTCAGTTGATATGTCTTGCCTTTTTCTACATTGGTCAGCGTGATGGTTTTCCGCACTGCATCATGTAAATTCAGCTGACCATTAATAAGGTTGGACCAAGTCGGGCTGCATGAATCTTCAAAATCAGCCATGAACACCTTCGCTCCAGAATTTAGCGCGTTGATCACCATTTTGCGATCAACCGGCCCAGTGATCTCTACGCGCCTATCTTGCAAATCTGCTGGGGCAGGTGCAACTTGCCAATCAAGATCACGAATGTAAGCGGTGTTGGGCTTCGCATGAAATAGATGGCCAGCATCTAGGTTTTGCTGCTGATCATCACGTGCACTTAGCAAGATGCGCCGTCGAGCCTCAAAGGTCTCATGTAACCGTGATAAAAAGAGAATTGCTGACTTTGTTAGAACCTGATCAATTTGTGTTTGCAGTGCCATTTTGTCGCTCGTAGAGAAATAATATCAATTAGCGAATATTCGCTAATTGATATTATTCTCAATAAGCGACGCGAGTCAAGAAATTCGATGTAACTAGACAGGAAGAATTAGGCCAATTTTTGAAAAAATAGCGTTTTATCCTTCAAAAAAGCTTTTTTATTCACCCTTGTTCGAGCCCTGAAAGGTATTTCTTGCAAAATTGCAATTTATTTATGCGTGTCTAAAAAGGGTTGCACAAGTTCTAAACCCATGACCGTTTCTAGAAATGACATAGAAATACAAACAAAAGTATCGTCACTTATCATGTCGTGGTTCCTCAAAAATCATCCGGGCATTCGTGCGGTTGATCACAGTCAGCATCTGTGGAAAGTCTTCTTCACCTTGAAAAGGGCGAAACGTGTAGGTGCAAGCATTGGAAGTGTTGGCATTTTGAAGTAGATTTTTTGCAAAATAGCAATTTATCCATATAATTGTGCAAACGTTTGCGCAATTATTAAAAAGCAAAGCACTTACCAGCAACTCCATGAAAGTTTCCATCAAAGACATTGCGAAACGCGCTGAGGTGTCGCCCTCTACCGTGTCACGGGCTCTCAAGAACCATCCGCGCATTAGCGCAGCGATGTGCGACCGTATTCAAACGTTGGCGCACGAAATGGGCTATGTCCCTAGCGAGGCGGCGCGGTTATTGGTGGGGCAGCAAACGCCCACAATTGGCGTTGCCATTCCAGACTTCAGCGATCCCTTCTATATGAATATGCTGATGGGAATTGAAGAAGTGGCAATCGCGCACCAACACGAGCTGTTTGTAGGCAGCTTCAATCAAGACTTGCATCGGCAGCGAAAACTGTTTGATGCGTTTGATCAAAAGCGGCTAGCGGGGGTTGTAGTGGCTGGGTCTTTAGTGGATGCGGCGTACCTGAGCAGGGCGCAAGCTAACGCGCCCGCAGTGCTAGTCAATCATTATGACTATCCCCATGCCGTTGCGGTTGACCAAAAGCGTGGCATTAGCAAAGCCGTCAATCACTTAGTGTCACTGGGGCACCAGCGCATTGCCTATGTATCACTAGGCACCACAACAGACAGCGACTCGCTGCGCTATGCTGGCTATCTTGACGCGCTCGAAACAGCAAATTTACCCACCCATAGCGATTGGGTGATTGCCGGTGATGGTGGTCTTCAGGGTGGGTTAGCCGCCGCAGACAAATTACTGCAAGCCACAGCCGTGCCAACCGCAGTCGTTTGTTACAACGATCGGACGGCAATTGGCGTGATCAACGGACTGCATCAGCATGGCTATGCCGTTCCAACTGATTTTTCAGTGATTGGTTTTGATGATCTTGAAATCGCGGGGTATTTTTTGCCATCGCTCACAACGTTACGGCAGCCGCACATTCATTTGGGTCGCCAAGCCGCCGAAAAGTTATTCGCACTAATGCATGGCGCAACTGTGCAAGCCGAGTTGCTAGAGCCAGAACTTATTCGACGCAATTCAACGGGGCCAGTGCGGGCAACAATGGATTGAAATCCAATGTTAGTTGGGGCAACATGCTGAAGCCTGTTCAGAGGACATTCTGCGGGCTAAGGCGTAATTGTTTCTTTCAGGCGCTTTTCTGTTAGTAATTCAGAAAGCTGATGTGCGCTTTGCTTAACCATTTCAGCCAGTTCAGGTACTTTTTCATACGTTACACGCACGGTGGGGCCGGAAATACCGATTGAGGCAATTGCATCCATGCCACCATCATAGACTGG
>JAHDBW010000447.1 GCA_020630175.1 Anaerolineales bacterium | reverse complement strand
CCAAGCGGCCACGGGCATTGTTACGCTAAAAGACGGCGTGATTACGGTCTGATTACCCTGTGTTTAAAGCAAAAAGCCGCGCAATCGTAAAAGATTGCGCGGCTTTTTTATTACAAGTTATTGCTCTGCAGAAATTGAGATATACACATTCTCAATTGACTCTGGGCTAGCGGTGAACATGCGCCCCACGGTTGCATCGGCCATTTTTGAAAGCACGCTTGTATCTGCGCCATCGCCAAATGCAATTGGGAAGATCTTGACGCCGTCCGCTTCTACATTATCTGGCAAGCAGGTTGTGAACATTTGCGTCTCACGAATTTCGCCAACGGTGTCTTCGCCATCAGAGAGCAACACCACGCCATATAACCGCGATTCGCCAGCGGCGATGTCGGCGTCTTGGACGGCTTGCATTTGCGCCACGGATTCACACACCGCGCCATAAAGGTTCGTGTCCCCATCGGCCACAAGGCTGCTAATGCGTTTGCCTAAATCTTCAGACACATCGCCCACGCGCGTCGGTTCAATGATTTCCATCACGCGCTGATTGAAAATCAACACGCCAACTTCGTCATCCGGATCTAGCCGCGTGAGGAACTCCGCTGTGGAGTCGCGCGCCGCCCTGATCTTGTCGCCTTCCATACTGCCAGACACGTCAATCACCAGCATGACAGTTGCCTTGCGCTTGGCGATGAGGAACATTTCAATCACCGCTGCGCTAATGTCTGCGCTGGGGCTTGGGAGTGCGGCAATCGTTTCTGTCGTGACGCGTGGATCGGTGCCGTTTTCTAAATCAAGCGGCGCGTGCAAGGCAATCGAGCCATCTAACGGGCGTAGGTAATTAACAATCGCTAGTTCTTGCTGTTCTTGCGCCAGCAAATAGTCGCGGAACATGGCCGCAGCTTCGGCTTGTTCCTCTGTTACCCAGTCGGCATTGTCCAGCACGCAGTACGGATGATCGGCCCACATGGTGCCACCCGCCGGAAAGATAAACGCCAGTGGCAGGTCTAGCTCATTGGCGCGTTCGATATTGAAGCGCACGGTGTCTGCTTCTGGCACGGCGGCGGCATGTAAATAGCTGGTGCCTTCTTTTGCCATCAGCTCTAGCAGAGCCGGGGCTTGCCGGCCGTATTTAGCAGTGTTGTTTTCTAGGGCGCGCATTGCTGCTTCAACATCTGCTGCGTAAATATCGCCCGCCGTGAGGTTGATGCCTTCGCCAGAAACGCCATAAGCAAACGCCGTCATTGAAAGTAAGCCGGAGTTAGCATAGCCGGGGTGCGTGTGCCCAAAGCGGAACTGTCCCCATTCAGGGCGACCGTAGCTAGCCCAGCCTTGAGGGTCTTCCGCTAGTTCTACAATGGTGTCCCAGCCAATTGGCGTGTCTGGCCAGCCCAGCGTTTCTGCCATCGGACGCCACATCGCAAAGCCTAGCGGGGCATAGATCGACGCTTGGCAGGGTTGGCTAGCAATATTTTGATTATTTTCAAGCTGCCACGCTTCATTTGCCTGTGCCACCCAAGACTGATCGCCGGGACTCCACGCGGTTGGCTTGAGGCTGCCATCTAAAATCGCATTCATCGAGCCGCCAGACGTCACGTGCTGCACTGAAACCACAATTTCATTGCCGTCTGCGGTGGTCATTCCAGCCGCATTGAAGTCGGCTGACACTTGGTCTAACCAATTACGTTTTGTATTAGAAGAGGCAATCATAATGCCCACTTCGCCGCGGCCAACTTCAATTTCGCCGGTTTCTACATTGACTGTGGGGCTATCGCCGCCCAGTAGGTTACGCACAAAGCTAATCGCAACGCTTGCGCCAACAACCAAAAGCGCAACTGCAATAATGCTAAAGAAAATTATTCGGGTTCTGTTCATGTCTGCTCCTTTATATTTACTATACGTTATCTAGATTTTATTTGCAGTGTAGCCTGCGCCGAATGTGTACACAATCTTAGAATTCAGGTGTTTCGTGTGCAGGAATCACCCATGACCTCCCAGAGGGTTGGCATAAACAATACCCCACCGCTAAATACACCCCTCTGGGAGATGACCTATCGATAACCACTCAAAAATTGT
>JAHDBW010000097.1:11108-13113 GCA_020630175.1 Anaerolineales bacterium | reverse complement strand
AATACCAAGCTTCCCCACACAACCCCTATTCCGGCGTTGGCGAAAATCCGAACGTGCCTTTTGCCAAAATGCCTTCGCGGCCACCGAATTCTTCAATCTTGCGCGCCTGATCTGCAAAACATTGCGCATTTACCGCAATAGGGTCGCACATCGTCCGTAAGTGCGCAGCAAACCTTGCTTGCACGTCTGCATAGTCAGCGTTACCGGCGAGATCGATCAGTTCATCAGGATCATTTTCTAGGTCAAACAATTGCGGCGCATAGCCAACGTGCTCGATGTATTTCCAACGCACGCTGCGCAGCATGAACTGCCCAGTAATCGCCCCGCCATCGTGATACTCCGTTAGCACAATGCGGTCTAAATCGGGCGTGTTTGCCAGTTCAACCAGCGACTTGCCGTAGTAGTCGCCGACCATCGGTGCCGCGCCAACGGTGTCAACAAATGTTGGTCCGCAATCGATCAACGATACGGGCGTTTTGGCAACCTGACCTGCGGGCACGTTTGGCCCAGCCACAATCATCGGAATGCCAGCACTTTCTTCATACATCGACATCTTGGTCCACATGCCGCGCTTGCCAAGGTGTTCACCATGATCGCTGGTGTAAATAATGAGCGTATCGTCCAACTGCCCGGTAGCCGCCAGCGCGTTTAGCACTTGACCAATGTTGTCATCTAAGAATGAGCAAAGACCGTAATATGCAGCGATTGCTTCGCGGGCACGGGCTTCATCGAAGTGTTTGTTATATTCAAAATAGTCTAAGAATGCATTCAACACTGGGTGGTCGGGAAACTGCATATCGGCAGGCAATTCGACCGTCGCCGGGTCGTACATGTCATGAAATTCATCTGGCGCAATGAGCGGATAATGCGGATTCACCATCGAGCAAAACAACACCCACGGTTGCGCTTCTTTTGTGGAAACATCGCGTAGCCAGTCACAAGTTTTGGCCGTGATGCGCCGATCATATTGCGTGTAACTCGATTCACCGCGCCCAACCTGTGTCGCAAATTCGGTGGCTGAATATTCATAAGACCCCGGGTCTTTGCGCAACAGGCCTTCTGTCCAACCTTCGCCATTGACAATATGCAGCGGGATAATTTGCTCAGTAAAACCAGTTGGCGCATCACTATTGGTGTAATGCAACTTGCCAATTGAGGTGACATTGTGTCCAAGGCCATCTAAATAAGCCGCCCAGCCAGACACGCGCCCGTCATAGGCATAGACGCTGTCCCAATACCCCGTTTGGTGTGGATATTGCCCAGTCGCTAAAGCGGCGCGGGTTGGCACGCACATTGGCGATGGCGTGGTGGCGTTTACAAAGCGTGTGCCACGTGCGGCTAGCGCATCTAAGTTTGGCGTTTTGACCTGCGGGTGCCCATAGCAGCCCAACATTGCGCGCTGATGTTCGTCGGAGATAATGAAAAGAACGTTTGTCATCGTTATACTGATTTCCCTTTTTTATTGAAATGCCACCAGCCAGAGATTGACACCACTAGCACCACGGCAAACCCCAACAGCCTAACCGCGAATGACATTTTTAGCGGTTCTTGATGGGCATATTCAAACTTGAATGTCCCGCTGACTATGTCGCCATCCACGCTTTGCGCTGACCAATGTACGGTCCAATTACCACTTTCAAACCCAGCTAAGTCTTTGACTCGAACCAGCAACATCTCATCAGAGATGTTCGGGGCAATTTCCAACACGGTGCTAAACCCTTCTGCAATGAGCCGAATATCTGTAGCCGGTTTTACTGGCTCGTTGAAATGGATAGCAATCCATTCCAGCTCCTCTTTTACCACTTCTTTGTGTGCCGGTTCGGTGCGGACAACTTCTGCATGCGCCAGAACGGTATCAGCATCCAGCGTTGTCCCAACAACAGTTCCCGCCATCAGAAATAAGAGGACTGTAAATTTTTTCATTCTGCGTAGTCGTAGCATGTGAAAAATTGTACAATACAGGCATGCAATCTAGCCGTAATAGAGCCTTCCTTTCCATACTCAG
>JAHDBW010000097.1:9628-11008 GCA_020630175.1 Anaerolineales bacterium | reverse complement strand
TCATCGCACTCGTCGCCATTCCATTGTCTTCAGTTCACGCCCATGATCGCGTTGAAGTTGGCGACTATGTCATCATCGTTGGCTGGGTTACAGAGCCAGTCATTGTGGGCGAACGCAATGCATTGTTATTTGATGTCAGCAAAAATGGCGTTCCGATCGAAGGCCTAGAAGGCACGCTTGATATCGAAGTAACCTTCGCGGGTGAAAAATTCTTGGGCGATTTACATCCCGAAGAAAAGAATGGCTTGTACACAACGGAGCTGTTCCCAACCGCAAAAGGCCAGTATGAAGTCCGGATTTCGGGTCAAATTGAAGACCTTGAAGTTGATGTAATGGCAACGCCTGAAGAAGTGCTTTCCGCTCGCATCTTACAATTCCCCGAAAGCGTTGCAGAAACGCGCGAGCTTGAACAATCGATCGTAGAAATGCAAGCCGCGATTGAGCGGGCCCAACTATTTGGCAACATCGGCACCGCCACTGGTGCTATCGGCATTATCACCGGCTTAGTAGGTGTACTAGCTGGCCGCAAGAAAACAGAGCCAGACGCTAGCTAGTTTTTTATGCGTCGTCAACTGTTTGTGCAACTCTTTATTGTAGTCAGCATGCTAGGCTCACTAGCAGCTGTTCCTGTTGCGCACCTATTTGGCAGTGAACGCACGCAGTCTTGTGTATTGCCCTCCTTACATTCACATATTTTGGTCGGCACCGTAAATGCCGATGCGTTAGTCAACCATCTTGCCGCAAGCCACGGTTGTTTTGATCAAATTTCTACCACCACGAATACAGAAACCGTCATTGCCTCTTCTGAAGAAGGCCTGATCATTTCCGTAACAGAGCAAACCTCATTCGCTAGCCAGCTTACTTCATTACTTGGCGTTCCAATGTTGGTCTCAATTGTGGCATTCACAATGCTGATTGGGCTGCTCATTCAACCCAAACAACGGAACGTACAAGCGCCTCTCGGCGTACTCCGTGCACCACAAGCCCGGCCACCCATCTGGGCTTAATACACCTTCCCCAACCTTCAATTTAAGCTTTAACAACATCAATATGTCCGGCGCTGCCGTTAATTCATCCAATTAACTATGCAGACCGCCGTAGGCATACGATAATTGATCGGCGTAAGATCAGGTCACGCGAAATGCGTTGGCGGCCTAGTGCCGTAACCCTGTTTTGCCAAATATAGAGAACAAAAAAATATCTTTATTAATTAGGAAAAGAAATGAATACTCCAACCCAACTCAAAAAACTACTTATTGTTGCCATTACGCTGTTTAGCTTGTTGCTGTCAGCCTGTGCCGCACAACCTGCTGGCATCCTTGACGAAAACGGTAACTCAATCGTGATGGATGACTGTCATGGTGAAGATGACGGCCACGG
>JAHDBW010000097.1:6382-9528 GCA_020630175.1 Anaerolineales bacterium | reverse complement strand
ACGGTCACGCTGAAGATGATGGTCACGGCGAAGACGATGGCCACGCTGAAGACGACGGTCACGGTGAAGATGATGGTCATGGTGAAGACGACGGCCACGGCGAAGACAAAGGCCATAGTGACTGCGATGATCACGGCGAAGACGATGGTCATGGTGAAGATGACGGCCACGGCGACGATGATGGTCATGGCGACGATCATGGTGATGATCACAGCGAAGAAGACGGACATGGCGACGACATGGTTGCGCACGCTGATGGTGATGCCCACGGCGAACGCCAACCAAACGCCCATGACGAAGTCATCCACATTACCAGCCCAGCCGACGGCGCTGAATTCGCCGCCGGTGAAGACTTCAAAATTGAAGTAGAAGTTGAAAACTTCGTGCTAAATGACCACGGTAGCCACTGGCACGTGTATGTCGATGGTGTCTCTCAAGGCATGGTCATGGGTGAAGACTATGACCAAGTTCTACGCGAGCTAGAACCAGGTGCACACGAAATCAGCGTTTACCTAGCCGATGGCGAACACATTGAATTCGAAGATGGCGACAGCATCACCGTCACCATTACTGAGTAACACCCCTTAACTAAAATCCTTGGCCGGTTGTTTGCGCCATAAACAGCCGGCCACTAAATTCTCAATTCCTATGCTCTATTTGCGTCGTTTTAGCCTAACGTTGGTTCTCGGATTACTCGCAACCGTATTCGTGTTGCCGGTTTCAGCGCATGCGCTGTTAATTACTGCCACGCCGGCACCCAACGCAATCCTAAATGAAGCACCAAACCTCATAGAGCTCTGGATGACTGAACCCGTCGAGTCCGGGTTTACACGCATCAAAGTCTTAGATTCAAACGGCATTCAAGTCCAAGACGGCGATACGATCATCGATCCAGCTGATGCTACTCACGTTACAGTTGCCTTGCCAGACTTACCCGAAGGCATTTACACCGTCTCTTGGAAAGCACTCTCCATTCTTGATGGGCACATCACAACCGGCACATTCCCCTTTGCAATTGGCACCTTTGACGCCGCAGAACTAGCACTAGTCTCCGCTAGCATCTCAGAAGTTGAAACCGTATCTGTAGCTGCTGTGCTTTCACGTTGGCTTTTTGTCGTGGGAACTGTCCTGATTACCGGGCTAGTCGTCTTCAAACCCTACGTTTGGGAACCAGCTTGGAACGCCATTACACCAAATAGCACCAATCCTGCTGATTTGCCTTACGGCCTGTTTAATTATGTCTTTGAAGCAGGCTTAGTCATTTTTGTATTGGGCAATCTCACCCGCCTAATTGAGCAAGCAATTACAGCAACCGAGTTGCCGTTTTTCACAGCGCTCTTTGGCGGTGCCGTTGGCGATCTGCTCTTTGAAACCCGCTATGGCTTACTATGGATGATCCAGCTCGCGCTGATTTTCTTGGTCATTGCCACGTTCAATCGCAACCGCTGGATTCCGGCCATCGCCGTGGGTGGTATTGTGCTGGCGCATAGTCTCAATACACACGTGGCCGCAGCGCCCTCGCCGTGGTTACCAGTCTTTGCCAACTGGATTCATATTGTTGCTGCTAGCATTTGGCTTGGTGGATTAGCTTACTTCTTTGCAGGCCTGTGGCAAGCACGCAGCTTAGAAAATAAACAGCGCCTACTGCTCACCGCTGAGCTCGTGCCGCGTTTTTCTAATGTTGGTCTGACTACGGTCGGGCTATTGCTGGTCACCGGTATTTACACGGCGACGCTTACCGTTGGCAGTTGGGATGCGCTTTTTGAAACGGGCTATGGCACCGCCCTGCTCTTCAAGCTTGCCATTCTGCTCCCAATGATTGCCTTGGCAGCCTTGAATTTATTGATCCTGCGTCCGCAATTACAAGCTGATGCCGCCCTGTTACGAGATCCAGAAAAAGCCGCAACGCTTGAAAAAGACAGCATTGCCCAGCACTTGTATCAAAGCGTCTTTGGCGAAGTTGGCTTAGCCGTGGGGCTTTTGCTCGCCGCTGTTTACTTCTCCTCAACGCCGCTGGCCGCATCCTTTGGCGAACGGATGCAATATTCACAAGTAGATGAAGGCGTAACTGTTAGCTTGAACGTTGTGCCCGGCGCGGTTGGCATCAACCTCTTTGAAGTCAATTTAGCAGAGGCCGCAACAGACTTACCAATTGATAACGCCACCGATGTTATTTTGCGCTTCACACCGCTTTCTGGCGAGTTAGTTGCCAGTGAAGTCAAAGCCGAATATCGCGGCGATGGGCTGTACAGCATTCAAGCCACTAATCTCAGCTTGCCTGACGATTGGTTTACCGAAGTGATTGTGCGCCGCCCTGAAGCATTTGATAGTTACGCAGAATTCACGCTGCCATTGCTGCCAACCGAACAGACTGCGCAAACCAATCCAAACGTTTTACGTTATACGCTGATTGGCATCTTGCTCGCTACGGCTGGCTTAGCCACATGGGCCTCCCGCACCTTCCATATTGGGGAGCGCAAAAAGCAATTGATCGGCAGTACCCAAGCGGTATTGCTGAGCGTCACTGCCGTGGGCCTTATGTTTGGCTGGGGCAGCGCGGCCTTTGATCCGGCAGATCTGCAAAATCCATATGCGATGACCTCAAGTAATTTGGCCTTAGGGGAACGCGCTTTTCAACAGAATTGTGTCGTTTGCCACGGCCCAACCGGGTTAGGCAACGGTCCGGCTGCACTCAACTTGGTGCCACGGCCAGCCAACTTACATGAACACGCCATTTACGGCGTTCATACAGACGGCACCCTTTATGACTGGATTACAAACGGCTATCCCGAAAATCCGGCCATGCCAGCGTGGGCAGACGTGCTAACCGATGAAGAACGCTGGGCGGTGGTAAATTATCTGCGCACGTTGCCCCCTGAGAATCAGTAATTGTTGTATAAAGGCCAGTGCGAAGCGGCTTTTCACCATCTATTTCAAAGAGACCACCTTGGTCTCGGTGAAGTCAACAGAAGCATCGCTTGCAAATGGGATTATGTTTACGATGCCAGGCCAGCGTGGCCTTACTGCATATAAGAGACATTTTATAGCTCACATGGCACAGCATCGTGTTATCCAGAACGCAGGGTATTCCTGTCCTTTTCTTCACCATTTTCTGTAGAAGCACTGTTTTCTACCCCACTTTGTGT
>JAHDBW010000097.1:0-6282 GCA_020630175.1 Anaerolineales bacterium | reverse complement strand
TGTCCTTTTCTTCACCATTTTCTGTAGAAGCACTGTTTTCTACCCCACTTTGTGTCGTAGTAAAATCCTATAGTGTCCATTCAAGTGATGAAACTTACGCAGCGTATTAGAAATACGCATACCAAGCTTAGAGCGCGGCTGCATCGCGTTGTATACCGGAAGAGAACTATGGCTAAAAATAGCAAAGAAGTAAAAGCCCGTGCCAGTATGCTGGCAGAAACGTTACTCCAAAACGAAGCCCTATTAGGCAACCTAGATGATGATTGCGCCAAAATCGCCATCGATTGGGTACTGGCACAGGCCGAAAGTGTTGCCGCGGCGACCGCTGGCGAAGACGACAAAACCGCAAAGAAAACGCTTGAAAAAGGTGAAGACGCCATCAAAGGCGCATCTAAACGTATTAACCGCTGGATTCCAAAATACGCTGGTAACTCGCGTGACGCAAATCTAAAAGAGCTCAAAAAATTCTTGGATGCAACTGGCGATTTACTTGAACAACAAGGTGTGACCGTCACCCAAGATTCAATCGATAAATTCTTAGACACCTCAACCGCTGACAAACCAGCCCTAACCCTTAAACAATTGCTCAAAATTGTGAAATAGCGTGATCGCAAGATCCCTCAAAACCCTATGACTCAACGCACAAAAATCATCATCGGCGCTGTTGTTGGCGCAATCCTTTGTTTAATCATTGGGGTTGCCGTGCTGATCTA
Source organism: Anaerolineales bacterium (assembly GCA_020630175.1). GTDB lineage: Bacteria > Chloroflexota > Anaerolineae > Anaerolineales > UBA6668 > JAHDIM01. The sequence continues at coordinate 5,569 of JAHDBW010000097.1, read as the reverse complement.
CCTCAACGACACGCCTGCGAGCACCACAAGTGCCGCCCCAGCAGCCCAAGATGACGCGCCCGTATGGGAAGGCGAGCTCATTTACCTGCCGGATATTGACGAATTCCAAACCGCAACCCCGCCAGCAGACTGGGCCGGAAACGCTGCGGATGCTGAAATTGCTGTAGAAGACGATCTAGACCTAGAACCGCTCGATGACGCTGAGTTTGAAGACCTTGCGCTAGAGCCAGAGCCAGAACCGGATGTTGCGCCAGCGCCAGAAGATGAAGCAGCAATTGAGGATGAAACTGAGGCAGTTGCAGACGCACCAGCCGTAGAAGACGTTGAGCCAGAAATTCAAGAGGAACGCATCCTGCCAACGCTAGAAGCCGCCATTGAAACAACCAGCGACGCAGCAGTGGTGCAAGCAGACTGGTGGGAAACCTATTTCACTGTGCCAGTCCCATCTGGCGGAGCACGCGAAATTGAAGGAACACCGCTCGAAACATTGATTGAAATGATCAATGAAGCCGAAACGTCGATTCATATTGCGGCCTTTGAGTTCAACTTAACCATTATTGCCGAGGCGTTGATCGATGCGCACAATCGCGGCGTAGAAGTTGTTTGGATCACCGATAACGAATACGGGTACGAGGAAGACGAGGAAGAAGGCCACGGCCAATTCCACATGCTCGAAGAAGCTGGTATTGAAGTTCACGCCGATACGCGCAGCGCATTGATGCACAATAAGTTCATCATTTTTGACAACCAGTCTGTCTGGACTGGATCGATGAACATCACGGTCAACGGCACCTTCCGTAACAATAACAACGTGCTGATCCTACATATTCCAGAAATGGCCGCCAAGTATGAGCGGGAATTCCAAGAAATGCGGGATGGACACTTTGGTCCACGGTCGCCGTACACCTTACCGGAGCAGATTTCAAAAGTTGGCGACGCGGCCATGGCCGTACTCTTTTCACCCGAAGATGATGTAACGCTCAACCTTGTTGACGTGCTAGACAATGCGCAAACCAGCATCCGCTTTATGGCGTTCTCCTTCACTGATGATGATCTGGGCGACTTGCTGTTGTTCAAGCATCAAGAAGGCGTTGATGTCAAAGGTATCTTTGAAAAACGCGCCAGCGAAACGCAATATAGTGAATTGACAAAACTGTATTGCAACGGCCTAGACGTGCGGCAAGACGGCAACCCCGGCGTGCTGCACCATAAGGTCTGGATTGTTGATGATCTGCTGGTATTAACTGGCTCCTTCAACTTCTCTGGCAACGCCAACAAAAGCAATGATGAAAACGTGCTGCTGATCACAGATTTTGGCATCGCCGCCAACTATCTAGAAGAGTTTGACCGCATGTGGGAAATTGCAAACGAAGTACATGACCGCGGCTTAGAATGTGAACCGGAAAGTGAGGAATAACTAATTGCTGAACGGTTAACTGTTAATGATTATTGAATCCATTCCCTGTCGATGATCTGAAACGGCTCTATTTCTACGTACTACGGACACTATCATTAACAATTAACCGTTATCAATTTAGCCATTAATTATTCATCTGCCGCCCGATCCGTAACACTAAATTCACCCAATACCATCGCAAGACTTAAATAAAAAAGGGAGTGCCATTCCATCGAACGGCACTCCCTTTTTCATTGCGACTAAATCACCCCTTCCGGCGGCTGACCACGCGTAAAGACCCAGCGATCTTTGGTTGATAATTCTGCATTGAAGCCATAGTCCTCAACATCAAACGCTTTCAGCCCTTCTGCCGTGCTGATGCGATTGCGCAAGGCATACCGTGCCATCATGCCACGGGCTTTCTTGGCAAACCCGCTCACCAATCGATACTGTCCATTGCGCCATTCTTTGAAATTGATCGAAAGAATACGCACATCAGGCAAAGCTTTTGGACGCACTAAGCGCCCATATTCCCCAGATGTTAAATCAATCAGCACGCGGTCACCTTGCGCTTCGATGGCACTAAGTAATGCGCCATCAATCCGATCCCACCAAAAATGATACAAGTTCTTGGCACTTGGTGGATCATACTTAGCTTTGAAATCTAGCCGATAGGGCTGCACAAGATCCAGCGGACGCAGCATGCCGTAGAGCGCGCTAAACACGCGCAAATGCGACTGCGCAAAGACCAAGTCCTCTGTTGAAAAATCGTCAATTTGCAAGCCAGTGTAGGCATTACCTTTGAACGTGTGGATCGCACAATTGGCGGTCTCAGGCGCATGCGGAAAGGCCCAGTTGGCGTACCGCACGCGATTGATTTCTGCTAAATCTTCACTGACCTTCATCCGCGTCAAAATATCAGCAGCCGACCAGCGTTTTAGCTCACCCATCAAATGGGCCGCTTCATTACCAAATTGCGGTTGCGTTGTTGGCAGGTCTAAAGCTAAGGGCGCATCGTTGAGCGTGGTAGATGGCGAAATTACAAATAACATGTCGCTTTATTTGTCGAAAAGTTCGGCCGCGTTGACAGTGTTAACCAACAAGTAGGCAATAGTCATTGGCCCCACGCCACCGGGCACCGGCGTCAGATGGCTCGCGATGTGTTCAACGCTATCAAAATCAACATCGCCGCTCATACGAACTTTGCGAAATAAACTAATGCGATCGTCCTCTGGCAACTCTGGTGCAACGTCTTTATGCCAGGCTTTATCGGTCGAAAGCTGCAAAACGCCCTGCTTGCGGCGGCTGCCCTTCTTAGATTCATCAGCACGGTGTGCCACAAAGTTATCGCCCGTTTCGCTACAGACATACAGCGTGTCAGCCTCATGATCAACCCAAACATCATTGATGCCAACGTCAATCACGTGCGCATCGAGTTTGACCATGTCGCCAGTAATTAGCTCAGCCTGACCGGCAGCCACCACTAAAATATCAGCCGTCCGACAGACATCGCCTAAGTCTTCTGTGCCCGTATGGCAAACCGTCACGGTCGCATTGCGGTTGCGTAACAGTTGCGCCATCGGTGCGCCAACTAAGTTAGAACGCCCCACAACAACGGCAGTCGCACCGTCAAAGGTCACGCCAGATTCTTCTAATAAGCGAATACAACCTAACGGAGTACAAGCAACGTGTGCTGGCTCACGATCTTTCATCACCAGCAATCCAACGTTGAGCGGATGCAAACCGTCTACGTCTTTTTCAGCCGAGACCAAGTCTAGAATGACATGTTCATCCAAATGCGCTGGCAGCGGAAGTTGCACCAAAATCCCTGACACTTCAGGGTCCGCATTTAGCTTGGCAACCAGCCGTTCAACTTCTTTTTGTGAAGCGGTTTCACTGAGTTGAAAGCCGCGCGTTTCAATGCCAACCTTGGCACAGGCCTTGTGTTTAGCCCGCACGTAGCTGGCAGACGCGCGATCATTGCCGACTAAAACTGTTGCCAAGAGCGGCACAGTTTTGTCAGCGGCAATCCGTTCTGCCACGCGTGCGGCGACTTCGTTTTGTACTTTTTCTGCAATTGCAGACCCATCAATAATAGTTGCTGTCATGGCTCTATTTTACCGTCTTCTGCGCTGTTAGTGACAACAATTCGACGGTGGCAGGGTCTCAGTTCGGGGCACGCCTACCACCGCGATTGCACGCCCGTCTTTATTCCGAAGACAACACAGTTTCACTGGCAACATCTACCAATACAAAGGCTAGTGCTTGATCTTCAGCCACGAACTCCACCGCATAGACGCTAGCAGATTGTGGCGTGACTAGCGTGGTCCAATTGTCGATACCTTCGAGCTTTGACCAGAGCGTCTCATCTTCCCAAGCAATTTCGATCGCTTTCTGATCGATTGCCATTTCTCCGGTGTGACTGGCAACGTCTATCGCATCTAGCCAGTACAGCTCAATCTCTTGTTGCCCATGATAAATACCAGCCGAATACCCAACTGTACCCTGATATATGACAACTTCCCAAAGTTGTTCAAACCCGTTGTAATCTGTCTCAATTGTCCAAGACGCCGGATCAATTCCGAGGGCCTTTACCTCAGCATCAGCCAACACAAGCGCTTCTACAGCTTGGCGCTGGCGTTCATAGACATCTGGCGCTAGCACAATTGGGATTTCAGTCTCCTCGACGCGTTGGGCGGTCATATCCACCTGTGCCCAAGCCAGCTCTGTTTCCCAATTTTCAGAGAAAAATACGATATTCCATACGCCTTGCCAATCATCTGACTCAGGCCAACCATCGACAATCCAATTTGGATTGTTTGCTAACACCTCTGCAATTGCAGCATCTTGCGCTGCGATCTGACTAACAGCGGCAACGCTGGCATCATAATCGTCTTCGCTGATGTCAAAATCAACCATCGCATCTTCAACGTCATCACCTGCCATTGATTGCGCCATGCTATTCCCAGCAGACATAGACGGTGCCATTGATGGGGCATCTTCCGCCATTTCGCTTTCGTCTGGCTCTTCAAAAGAGTCTTCGTCTTGATCAGGCGCCACTGTGTCCGCACTTTCTGCGTCTAGTGCGCCGGTTTCATAATCCAAAACAGTTTTTGTTTGTGGATCAAATAACAGCCAACCATATCCAGCTGTTTCAGAGGCAAAAAGCACCTCCCAATGGTCTGGATTATCATCGCTTGGCCAGGCCTCAGCTTCCCAATCGTTGGCAGTTGCCAAATAGTCAGCAACCTCAGGCACAGCACGAGCCAGCACAATAATCGCCCCGCTTGCGGAGTCCGGTTCATCATCAACTGCTGCGGTTTCCAAGACCTGCGCGCCAGCGACCGCCGACACCACTGGAGTCAGCGCCTCTGCAACCGTTGCGCACCCCGTCGTAAAGACCGAGAAGAGTAAAAAGAAAAGAAGTAATTGCCGTTTCATAGAGATTTATCCTTGAATATGTGCAGTACTGCGTTATGCAAATGCACCAAGCGGAGACACTTGCAAGCCGGGGAATACGCGCTCAATTGCTTGATTGTTGAGACGTTTTGAAATCGCTTCGGCTAAAACGTGGCGATAATCCGTGGTGATGGCGAGATCACCATCGACGCGTGCGCTTGGGGCGAGTGTTGGCCAATCGCCATACACCCGGCCACCGTTGACGCCACCGCCCATCATGAACATCACGTTGCCATGCCCGTGATCAGTACCAGCGCTGCCGTTTTCTTCAATCGTGCGGCCAAATTCACTCATCGTCAGCACGGTGACATTTTTCATTTTGTCGCCTAAGTCGGTGTACAGCGCAGCCAATCCACGCCCTAACGCGCTGAGACGTTGGTTGAATTCACCATCTAGCGTGCCCTGCGTTTCGTGCGTATCCCAGCCACCCAAATCGAGACAGGCCACCTCTAAGCCAACATCGGCTTTGATCAGTTGCGAGACTTGCTGCAACCCCATGCCAAAGTCATCTTCCGGATAGCGAGCGCCACGGGCGGGCGTGTAGCCGTTGGCACTGATTTTTTGCATCATATCGACCGTGTCAAACACCAAATCCGCTTGGCGGCTAAGCGGGTCATTTTGTGCGCTGCCATACATGTTAGAAAGCATTGCCAACTGGCGCTGCATCTCATCTGGCCGCCCTTTGAAGTGAAAATCAGCAATCGATTTCAAAGC
>JAHDBW010000446.1 GCA_020630175.1 Anaerolineales bacterium | reverse complement strand
CTCTCTTCTCTCTTCTCTCTTCTCTCTTCTCTCAAGTGTTACTCACAATTTAGCGATATTAATGAATTACATCAATATCTGAAAGTGAGGCCTTTATGGAAGTCGTATCAAATAAAAATGTCGGGATTGCGTTTCTACTTGCGTTAGTAATTTGGTTTGTGCCGGGGGTATTGCTCAACGCCGTTGGAGTTGCCTACAATCCAATTACAGGCTTATTTGCCCCGCTGAGCTATGCGCTACTGACAATGCGCAAAACTTACAAACTTGAGCCGCAATACAAATACGTCTTAGGGTCTATGCTAACCGGCCTCTATGTGGGACTGTTTATCATAGCGATTGACATCTTTTTAGTGCAAGACATCAATATGTCATTCCGGTTCTCACTGGTCACACTGTTTGAGCACGTGGCGTTTGCAACGATTGGCGGTTGGGCGTTGTACTGGCCGATTAAGCGCCGTTTTGAAAAGAAGTAAGCGCCCAGCAGTCGTCGAAAAGTTGCTTAGTCAAAGATATCTTCTAAGAGGTCGAAAACATCAAACTTCGCTTTCTTTTTGAGCTTCTTGAACGATTTCTCTAGCTGTTTCGATGCAATTGGCGGTCGGCTACGCTGCGGTCTTGGCGTGGGCGCACGCTTTTTAGATTTCCCCATATTGGCGGCAGCTAGGGCTTGATCATATTCCCCATGATCTAACCAGATCAGTTTACAGTGCTGGCAGGTATCCACTAAGAACGTGCCGCCGCCTTTGTGCAGGTGCGTATGCATGGCTTGCTGGCACGTCGGGCACTGGAGCAAGCGGTCAACCTCCGCTGGACGCATATTGGTCTGGGAAAAGCCCCGTGAAGGAGCCTGCTTACGCCGTTCTTTTATTGATTTCTTGAATATTTTCTGATTGAACAGCAGCCCCCTACATTCCGCGCAAACATGGCCGTGGTAGCGATTATCTAACGTGACTGGATTCAGCGCGACATTACAAACGGGGCAAGCAAAAGTCCGGTCTTGCTTACGCGGCGTTGGTTCGGCTGGCGCAGAATAGGCTGGCGTGTGCGAGGCACCGCAATACTGGCAGCGAAACGCACCGGGTTGTTGAGTTGATGTCATTGGAGCGCCGCAGCCGGAGCAAATCATAAATCGAATCCTTTGTGCAAGTTGAGCTATTTATAAATCGTATCGCAACAACATAAACAATTCCTAAGCAGCGCGGCTTTGTAAGCGCTTAGTCCAAGCCCCATGTCCACTTGTATGCATCGTTATCTTTGGTCAAACGGGCAAGGCCTGGGAAGGCAAAATGTGCGCCAAACATTGGCACATTACGGGTTGCGATCTGTTCAAACAAGCGCGTGGTGGTCTCAGAAGATTGGGCACCATGTGAGGTGTAGAGATCCGTCCAATCGCGGTGTGGAATTTGAATGGGATGCCGGAACGCATCAACAATGTGCAGCAGCGTCTCTGCCCCAGAGGCAATTTCAACGGCATAATGATCACTGCGATGCCCAAACGCTTCGATAAATTTGATACCGGGTAATACGTCGGTCTCTGGCTCAAAAATATGAATCCGCCCCGCCTCTGCGAGTGCGGGCAACGTTTCAGTACCATATTTCGCGCGGCCTACAGCGGCATTTATCAAGCGGTCACTTGGCATTAGTCTAGAGATCGGCACGCACCATTCCGCCACCATTTGAATCCGTCCCGCTTCGCTTGTCCACAACTCCCACGCTTTTTGCGGCAAGATGATTTGCGCATTCGGAAAATTGCCGAGCCCATTGATATGGTCGCCATCGCCGTGCGTCACCAAGATCACATCTACTTTAGCCGGATCAATGCCAGCCGCATCCATTGAAGCCAGTAGACTGGCATCTGCCAAGCCTGCATCGATCAAAATCGAATGCGTTTCCGTCTGCACATGCAGCACATTGCGCCCCACGGGAATGTCTAACGCGTAGCCATGTTCCTTGAATGCCGCCTCAACAACGTTAGGATCAGTCGTTGGGAAAAGTTCAGGCGCGGTGAGCACGCCCTCGCCATCGTTGAGCGCCGTGCAGGTGAAGTTGCCAATGTGGAATGTTTTGTGGGTTTGCATAGT
>JAHDBW010000096.1 GCA_020630175.1 Anaerolineales bacterium | reverse complement strand
AAATATCGATTTATTTCAAACGCCTTGCTTTTACAGCGAGGCGTTTTTGATTTAAACAGAATGCGTGAATCATCCCATTACGACTTCATCACCGCAAACATAGGCACCTTTGCAGTAAAATGAACTGAGGCGCACAGCCTAGCAACATTACGCATTCAATCCCTATCACACAACATGAAACCACTCATTGGCATTACTGCTGGCCGCTACATCAACCCATCGACCAAGAAACGTGATCTTTTAGGCCTCGCAGAGACCTATGTGCAGGCCGTGCTCAATCAAGGCGGGTTGCCAATCATTTTGCCAATGGGCATTCCTGAAAATGAGTTGTTGGGGATTTTTGAACGACTAGACGGCATGGTGCTTTCTGGCGGGGGTGATATTGACCCCACGCTCTATGGGCAAACGATTGGCTCCAAGCTAATGGCGATGGACCGCGACCGTGACAAGGTTGAAATCAAACTGACGCAAATGGCCGTGGAAGACGATAAACCGTTCTTAGCCATCTGCCGTGGCATGCAGGTGCTGAACGTTGCTATGGGCGGCACCATGCACCAAGACATTCCGACCACGCTGCCAGATGCTGACCTACACAGCTATTTTGAAGGCTACCCGCGTGACCATATTGCGCATCAGGTTAAGATTGAAGAAGACTCTAAGCTAGCCCAAATCTTAGGCAGCCCAATTGTGGCAACGAATAGCCTGCACCATCAAGCCTGCTTAGATATTGGTGACAACTTAGAAATTACCGCCTTTGCTCCAGACGGCGTGATTGAGGGCATTGAACTGCCCGATCATCCTTTTGCCGTCGGTGTCCAATGGCACCCAGAGTGCATTCAAGAACAACCTGAAATGCGGCAACTCTTCACAGCGCTGGTTGAAGCCTGTAATAAATAAATGGCCTTAGACCCCAACGCGCCAATTGGCGTTTTTGATTCTGGCATTGGTGGCCTTTCGATTTTAGAAGCCATCCACACTGAACTTCCGCAAGAAAATCTGTTGTATTTTGCAGACCAAGCGCGGGTGCCTTATGGCCCGCGAACGTTGGCAGAAGTGCGCCAATTCAGCGAAGAAATCACGCAATACCTGTTAGACCACGGCGCAAAAATCATTGTTGTGGCCTGCAACACCGCCTCTGCAGCAGCGCTGCGCTATCTGCGGGAACAGTTTCCAGACGTGGCCTTTGTCGGCATGGAGCCGGCCATCAAACCAGCGGTGAAAGCTTCCAAAAACGGAATCATTGGCGTACTCGCGACGCAAGCCACGTTTCAGGGTGAATTGTTTGCCAACCTTGTAGACCGCTATGCGCAGGGGGTGGAAATTATCCCTAGGGTTTGCACAAGTTGGGTGCGCGTTGTTGAAGCAGGCCAAGCCAACACGGCCACCGCTGTGCAAGAGGTGCGGCGGCACTTAGGGCCTGTATTAGCACGCGGAGCAGATACGCTAGTATTGGGCTGCACGCACTATCCGTTTTTGAAAGACGCCATCAACACTGTTACTGACGGCACTGTGGCGATTATTGATCCGGCACCGGCAATTGCCCGCCAAACGCGGCGTGTCCTGAGTAACTTGGGTGCCCTAAACACAACGGATCACAACACAATTACCCTACTTACCAGCGGCGCGGTAGGCAGTTTTACGCACAATTTACGCAATTTGACCCTAGACGCCTTAACGCATAATCAGAATTCCCTAAAAATCGGACGCAGCGGATAGTGCAACCCTAGCCGCGAGTTGTATAATTGAAATGGCCTTCGTTTTATTCACGAATTCTCAACTAAATCATAGACGGGACCGAACTTTTATAAGTTCGACAAAATAGCACGTAACCCTAGCGCTATGCAGGCTTATTAATGGCATGTACAGTTTTGCGGTGTAGACGTGCAAAAAATGGAAAAACACATGAGCAACAATACACTGACGGTTACAGATAACCGCACCGGAAAAACATACGAACTTCCGATTGATAACGACACCATCAAAGCTTTGGACTTACGCCAAATCAAAGTCAATGACGACGATTTTGGCATGATGACCTACGATCCGGGTTACGCAAACACCGCAGCCACCAAAAGTAACATCACCTATATTGATGGCGCAAAAGGCATTCTGCGCTACCGTGGTTACCCAATCGAACAACTTGCTGAAAAAAGCAGCTTTGTAGAAGTCGCGTACTTGTTGATTTATGGTGAACTTCCAACCACAGACCAGTTGGAAACATGGAAGCACAAAGTGATGCGCCACACGTACATTCACGAAAGCTTGCGCCAACAAATGCAAACCTTCCGCTATGACGCACACCCAATGGGCATGCTCATCAGTTCAATTGCAGCCATGTCAACCTTCCACCCAGAAGCAAAAGACATTGATGATCCGGCCTCACAAGATAAGCAAATCTTGCGCATTCTTGGCAAATTGCCAACTATTGCAGCCTTTGCTTACCGCCACCGGATTGGGCGCCCATACAACTATCCAAACAGCTCACTTGGCTATGCCGAAAACTTGCTGTACATGATGGATTACATGAACCAAAGCCAATATGAAGTCAATCCTATCTTCGCGAAGGCTTTAGATGTGCTCCTGATTTTGCACGCCGACCACGAACAAAACTGTTCAACCAGCACCATGCGTGCAATTGGCTCAGCCGGGTCTGATCCTTATAGCGCAATGGCTGGTGCCGCTGGCGCATTGTACGGTCCATCGCATGGTGGGGCAAACCAAGCTGTGATCGAAATGCTAAATGAAATTGGCGATGTGAAAAACATCCCTGACTTCATGGATCGCGTGAAGAAGCGCGAAGTGCGCCTGATGGGCTTTGGTCACCGCGTTTATAAGAACTACGATCCACGCGCAAAGTACATCAAGAAAATTGCCGATGAAGTGCTTGCTGAAGTTGGCGGTAACCCAATGCTGGACGTTGCAAAAGAACTAGAACGCATCGCGCTTGAAGATGACTTCTTTGTTGCCCGCAACTTGTACCCAAATGTAGACTTCTACAGTGGCATCATTTACCAAGCCATGGGCTTCCCAGTTGATATGTTCACGGTCTTGTTCGCAATTGGCCGTGCACCAGGTTGGTTGGCACAATGGCGCGAACTTACTCAAGACAAAGAACAACGGATTGCCCGCCCACGCCAAGTCTATTTGGGTGAAGGCGAACGCAATTACATTGAAATTGCAAAACGCTAGAGACTGATCTAGCTAAGTACAGGGCGGCTTTTAGGCGTCACGCGCTTACACGCAACAACCAAAGACTTGCGACATACTGCCAATTGTTATAAAAACAGTTGGCAGTATTTTTTTATAAAAGCAAAAAAACTCTGAAAATAAAATAGAGCCTAATCTGGGCTTTTACTGAAGGTTTTGCTACAAAATTTTGTTTTATTTTTTGAGTACTTTCTGCAAAACACTTATGTTTCCTTTCTCTTCAAATTCCACGTACGAACCAGAACCGTTTCATCCGGCCTATCGTCGTCAGATTCAAAGCATGCTGACAGATAGCAAGTATGCAAACGCCCATTTGGACTGGAAAGGACCACGGGGCTGGTTTCAAGAGACGCCGTTCTGGGTAAGCGTCCGTCGTAGACGCGTCGGAGCCGCATTGGCCGTGCTTTCTGATATGCCCGGTGTCGCTTGGTGGCGCGTTGCCACCGTTCGTGACGATTTAGACCCCACAGAAGCCTTAGCGCCCTTATGGGACAACGTTCTACCAGAACTTAGTGCGCAAAACGTGCAAATTGTTGCAGCGCTTGCTTTACAAGATTGGGTCAACGACGTCGCAGCCGAACTTGGCTTTGCCCATGCGCATGACGTGATTGCGCTCGTTCGTGAAACAAATACCCCGCCAGCACCGGTTGAAAGTGATGTCATCTTACGGACAATATTGCCGCACAATATTGATGCTGTTGCCCATGTAGACAACATGGCCTTCCGCGCCCCGTGGGCACACTCCGCAGACATGCTGCAAGAGGCGCTGAACACCTCAGCCTATGCGACTCTAGCCGTTCTCAATGACACGATTGTGGGCTATCAGCTCACAACGCAGGGCACTTACGGCGCACATCTGGCGCGTTTAGCCGTGTTACCCGGGCATCAAGGCCAACGCATTGGGCGCTTACTCGCCACAGATATGATTGAACACTTCATGCATAAAGGTGTTACGAACATTGGTGTCAATACCCAGTCAGACAATGAGAACTCGTTGAAGCTGTACCAGTCGCTGGATTTTCAGCTCACTGGTGATGGCTTTCCCGTTTGGCTGAAGTGGATTTGAAACTAGGGGTTTAGCCGCAGACAAGGCGGACGAGCGCGGATTTAAGTTAGGTGCTTTTTTCGGTCGTTAGAATATATGCGGCGTTTATGCTCTGGTTTCTTTCCAAAATTGAGCAGCAATCCCACTTCAAAATGCGTTGCACGCAAATAATTTAGCAATTGGGCATCATATACATTCGCTAATTTCGAGACAGCCTTCAACTCAACAATTACTTGATTTTCAACCACTAAATCAGCGTAATACTCACCCACCAACACACCTGCATAATAAACATCAATTCTTGGCTGCTGCTCAACTCTTAATCCCATGTTTCGCAACTCATGTTTCAGAGCATTCTCATACACCTTTTCTAAAAATCCTGTCCCTAACTCCGCATAGACGCGTTTATAAAATGCAAACAAGATCTTGTCAGTAATACCCCAATGTTTACGATTATCTTCTGACATAAAACCTCCCATTTCCGCGTTCATCCGCCTAGTCTGCGGCTAATTCTTAGTTTCCACCACACCCCAAACACCATCCACATCCCGCACCAATCGCTGTGAATCAGTCACTGCGTCACCAATCACCAACATCCGCAACGCAAACCCATACGCTGCCAGCTGCCCCATTGTGGCCTGATCCCAATCCGATAACATATTCACATCAAACACTGTATGCACCTCTGTTACCGGATACGCTGCAATGAGACGTTCGGCCTGCCCAGCCACGGCAAAATCTGGCGCTAACAAGACCACCGCGTCTAGCGTTTGATCAAACAAGGGTAAATGCGCCGCAAGCTGATCTTCAAGCGCGTCTTGACCGGCATATGGACTTTCATCAAGCTGAATAAGAATCGTATTGTCACCAGCCGCGCTCACAGCAAGCGTCGCCTTGATATCAGCCGTGTACAGCGTGACCGTTTTAGTTTCTAACTCTGCGCCAGATGCTTGCCACACCACAAATCCTGACAATAACAGCACCCCAATCGCGATCAGTGCCCAAACATGCCGGCCTAACCAGCGTATCCATGCAAAGCGTTGTTCTGGCAATAGCGACTGCTGCCACAGAATAATCAGTAGCACACCGTAATAACTCAACAGCCAACTACTAGCCCATGTGGTGAGATGCACGCTAGCGTTAGGCAACGCAGCTAATGTCGTCACGATCCATGTGCTGTACCGTAACCACGGCCACGCCAGCCAACTTAACAGGCTCCCAGCAGCCACGTGCAACGTGCCAATTAGCGTTGCGATCCCCCCAAGCAATAACGCAAACGGCTGTGCCCAAGTCAACAGAATATTTGTCAGCAACGACACGAGCGACAATTGCCGAAAGGTGTAGGCCACTAGCGGTAACGTTGTAATCTGCACAGCCACCGTCAGCAACATAATTAGCGCAATCGGCTTTAGCCAACGCGGCAGGTTTTGTACAGCGGCTTGCATACGCCCGGCAAAAAGGATCAGCGACAAAGTAGCCAAAACGCTTAGCTGAAACCCAACCCACCATAGATAGTTAGGATTCCATGTTGTCATGACCAGCACGGCCAACGCCAAAGGCGGCAATCCACTGGCTGGACGATCCAAAATTCCTGTAATCAACACTGCCGAGGCCATCAACCCCGCGCGCAAAGCCGAAGGCGGTGCACCAATCAACAAAATAAATCCCCACAGTGCCAACACCGTCAACCAACGCCCGCGCCTACCAAGCCGGAACCTATCAAAAAGCCACAGCAACGCACCGCCAACAATCGCAATATGAAACCCAGAAATCGCCAGCAAATGCGATGCACCAGCCCGCCGAAAGTCATTGCTAATTTGCTTGCTAAGCGCCGTACGCTCGCCCAATAAAATTGCCTTTAGATACGCAGTTTCCGTCTCTTGCTCAGGTGGAAAAATCGCATCAATAGTTGCGGAAAGCCGCTGGCGCTGCTGCACCAAACGCAATTGCAACATGTGTTGGCCACACTTCGCAACAGACCAGTGCACCCGACAGTCCGCCCAAGTGTCGATAATACCCAGCCGCGTGACGCTGGCTTTGCGCAACTGACTATGGACGCCTTGTCGTGCTAAATATGCGTTGTAATCAAATCCTGGGAATTGCTGTGGGATGACCAAGTTGCCGCTCAGTCGCACCTGCGTGCCAAGGCTTAGGTCATGCTCCAACGGCAGGCTGGCGGTCATAATGCCTGCTGTAATTGGCTGTAGATCGCCGTTCAACAAAACCACGTTTACCGCAACGCGCACGCTTTGGTAAGTCGTGCGGAGATCCGGTTCGGCAATGATTGTGCCTTCAAGCGTTAGCGGTGTTGGGGTAAGTGTTGGATCATCAGCAGCCGCATTGTGATAAGCCAAGGTTTGCGGATTAGAGAAGTTAGGCTGAGAGAAGGTGTGCCGCGCCGCCCCTAGCCCAAAAGCAAGCACAGCCAACATCACATTGCGCATGAGCCAGTCTTGGCGCATATGGAAAGCAAGGCTCGCGCCGATGATCGCAATAAGGCACCACGCCCACAGCGGTTGGTGTGCAATATCTGCCGTAAAAATACCAAGAATCCAACCTAGTGCAAAGTAAAGGAGCATGCTGAGTTAACGGCATAAGTTAAGTCCTTTTCGGTGGCTATTTGATTTTCATACGAGGTTATAACAACTAAGGTGGGGATTCAGAGCAGTTCACTTCGCAATATGCTGCCGCAATCACCCTGAAAACTGATTGCTGATCCAGTCTATTACGGCTTCAGAGACGGCAACCTTACTTTGTAAAGGTAAGCGCTCTATGCTGCCATCTTTGGCAACCAGCACCACGCGATTTGTATCCACAAAGAAGCCGGCGTCTTTGGCAGTAATGTCATTGCCGACGATGAGGTCTAACGATTTCTTTTTGAGCTTGCGTTGCGCGTTTTCTAGTAGGTTTTGGCTTTCTGCGGCAAAGCCAATTGTTAGCAACGGGTTGCCAAGCTGTTTTTTCTGATTGGCAACGGCAATTGTAATGTCCGGATTTTCTACCAATTGCACGCTTAGGTCCGACATTTGCGCCCGCTTTATTTTTTGGTCAGCGGGGGCGGCAGCGCGATAGTCTGCAACAGCAGCGGCCATTATGAGCACATCGGCAGTTTGGCAGGCCGCTAATGTGGCCTGTTCTAGATCTAATGTAGAGGTGATTGCAACGCGGGTAGCACCAACCGGCGTGGACCTTGCCGCAGCGGTTGGCCCTGTGATGAGCGTGACCGTTGCGCCTGCATCTAAAGCCGCTTGGGCTAAGGCGACCCCTTGTTTACCAGAAGAATGGTTAGAGATAAAGCGCACAGGATCAATTGCTTCTTGCGTGCCGCCAGCGGTTACCACCACGTGTTTGCCTGCTAACGGGTTTGCTTGTGCCAGCATTAGCCGCACGTGTCCCATAAGCTCTGCCGGTTCTACTAAGCGGCCTTTGCCTTTTAACCCGCTGGCCATACGGCCTTCAGCCGGCCCTGCAATGGTGACATTACGCGCAGCGAGCGTTTTTACGTTTGCTTGCGTGGCCGCATGCGCCCACATTCCACCATCCATTGCTGGGGCAATTAGCAGCGGGCAGCGGGCAGCAAGTGCCGTGATGGTTAGTAGGTTATCTGCCCGTCCGTGGGCGAGCTTGGCCATGGTATCTGCGGTGCAAGGCGCAATTACAAATAGGTCGGCACTTTCTCCTAAGCCAATGTGAATAACATGCGCATCGGTGCCCCAAAGGTCGGTGTAGGCCTGCCGCCCGGTCACTGCTTGAAACGCCAAAGGCGTGACAAATTGTTGCGCAGACTGGGTCAGGATTACATCAACCAGCGCCCCAGCTTGGGTGAGCTTGCTGGCTAAATCTATGGCCTTGTAACACGCAATGCTGCCCGTTACGCCTAAAAGGATATGTTTATCACGAAGAAGAGAAATCTGATTCATAAATTGATTTTACAAGGCGTTTACAAAGTTGATAAATCTGGTTTACACCGCCGCCCTACACTAGTAATCGTAAGCCAAAACACAGCCATCGCACAACGCACTGCGCTGTTTACTACAGAGGGATTGACCATGACTACTTTTTTTACACCAACTAGAAAACGCGCTGCACTGCTGACAGCATGCCTATTGACACTACTCTTGCTTGTGAGCATCAACACCGCGCAATCAGCGCAAGCGCAAACGGCAGCCGATTGCCCAACAGACACGTTTATGGATGTTGCTAGCTACAATCAAACGCAAAATTATGCGCAACCAACGCTGGCCGTAAGCTGCGATGGCACCACCATGCACGTGAGCAGTAATGGGATTACCAACTTTACGTTTAGCGCGACAACGCCAAATGCGTTGGAAGTACAAAATTACAATTGGGCAATTCCACAAACGCCGGTCTATAGCGCAACCACAACGGATATTCCATTGCTGGGTGCGGCAGGCATTGTTGTGAACGGTTTGCCAATTTTTGGCCCAAATGAAGCACCAACGCATGGGTATGGCGATCCATACTTAGACGAAATTTTAGATTATTGTAATGGGCACACGGCGCAGGGTGGTACATATCACTTCCATGCCCGCCCAGACTGCTTGTGGACTAGCATCGAAGGCCAAGTTGGCTTGGTGATTGGCTATGCATTTGACGGGTTCCCGATTTTGGCACCTTACATCAACACTGCTGAGGGCGTGATAGAAGTTCAAAGTAGCTGGGCGCGTACGGCAGATGTTACGAATGCTTGGGAGGCGCATGAGTATATTCCGGGGCTAAGCATCTTGGATGAATGTAACGGTATGCTGCTAGACGATGGTAGCTACGCCTACTTTGCAACGGACACCTTCCCTTACTTTATGGGGTGCTATCACGGTGAAGTCAGTGGCGGTGGTCAAGGCAATGCCGCTGGTGGTGCTGCTGGAGGCGCTCCAACCCAACCAACGGGGACACAGCCACAGCAAGATACTCAACCACGCCAAGGGCAAGGTCGGTCACAACCTCCTGCTGACCGGCCACAACGTGGCGGCGGAATATTTGGCGGCTTCTTTGGCGGTGGCCGTCCCTAAGCTATACCCAAAACTTCACAACGAAGGGCAGGCGTGCGTCTGCCCTTTTTGCGTTAATAAGGCGCTCACTAGACAAGCCCCTATGGGATGCGGTAGAAACAAATAGGGACAACTAAAACACAATGATTACTGAATTCCATACGCTATCAGATTTTGAAACACACCTAGCCGACGGCGGCCTGCTGACCGGAGCCGTTTTTCAGGCGCTCGACTTACGCAGTTATGAAGCACGTTTATTACGTTACTCTTTGCATAAGGTCATGTTCTTGGGCTGTGACCTAACCCCCAGCACGATTGCGCATGCGCTTAACAGCGGTGCGTGTATTTTTCCGAAATTGGATTATGTGCCGTACCAAGCTTTTCGGGGACATTTATACACGCCGGATGAATTATTTGCCGGGTATCAACCCAACATTGCGGGGAGCTATAACACCTCACTAGATGGCCGCGTGTACGTACACTTTACGCAGACCGGGCATGGTGAACCACAAGATATTTTTGAATCCTTAGCGCGCCGCCTGCATGATCATTCTATGAATGATGCCTTACGTGACAAAATCGCAGATCGCGATGTGGTGGCCATTATGGGCGGCCACTCGATGTTGCGCGATGATCCATCCTATTTACAAATGACCCGGATTGCAGCGCAATTGACGGCTAAAGGCTACTTGATGGCAAGTGGTGGTGGCCCAGGCGCAATGGAGGCAACGCATGTTGGGGCGTGGTTTGCGTATCGGTCTGATGCTGAATTACAAGACGGGGTCAAGATGCTAAGTGAAGCCCCGCTATATAAGCCAAAAGACCCTTGGTTAGATACGGCGGCGGCGGTAAAGCATAAGTATCCATTGCAAGGCAACGGCAGCCGGATGCCAGATAGCTTAGGCATTCCAACGTGGCTATATGGACATGAACCCCCGACTATGTTTGCAACCGATATCGCAAAATATTTTGCCAATAGCGTGCGTGAAGACGGACTGCTAGCCATTGCCAAGCACGGCGTTGTCTTTTCACCCGGTAGCGCTGGCACTATTCAAGAAGTGTTTCAAGATGCTGCGCAAAATCATTACGAAACGTATGCGCACGCCAGCCCAATGGTGTTCTTTGGTAAAGAATTCTGGACAGAGACTAAACCGGTGTATCCATTGTTGGCACAATTAGCAGAAGGCCGCGCATATAAAGAGTGGCTGTTGATTACCGATTCGGTTGAAGAGGCTGTGGCGCATATCCAAAAATTCAGCGCGCAAATGGCAGACGATTAGCCAAATCTGTTTGTAAAAATGGCACATAGTTAGTGCCGCGTTAGAAGAATAAAAGCTCGGGCACGGCGTTGGTCAACGTCATGCCCGAGCTTTTTTGATTTAAAACAGTCAGAATTTTCGTCGGATTTAGCGACTATTCTAAGGTTAGTTAGCCAACTAGCCTGAACACAGGAAGTTGGGTTTAGCAAAAAGTATCGGTAAATAACAATGGCTATATAACCATTGTTTGCAAAAAGTTAGTATTGGTTAGTAGATGGTATGCGGCGAGCGCAACGGTAATAGTAATGGTAATTTGCTCGCCAAAATCAAAAGTACAGGTAAACGTAACGGTAATGAAGTTTTTTGGCACACGCATCAAGACGGTATTTAGTATAGGGGTATTCACAATGGCGCTACTGGTTACAACGGCACCAGCATTTGCAAGCAGCAACATCAGCATTCCGGTTGAAAGCACGCAAGATGTGCTAGCGGATTTTGTTGACACCGTTTACAACGGTAAATCAAAAGAAATCGTTGGTATTTACATTGAAGACAAGTTGGCAATGCCAATTGTGCAACAGCCAGAAGATGACCACGCGTTTATCAGCTCACGTAAAGACACGCTAACGCAGTTCGCTCTGCCAGCAGACTACGGCGTAATTGGCGTACTTGCCCACAACACCGAAGCTGGTGAAGCGTTTTATGAACTGGAACTTGGGGATGTTGTTGTGGTTGTTTATGGCAATGGCGCAACGGATCGCTATGAAATCACAAATGATGAAGTCTGGAAGGCATACAATCCGCAAGATGCTTACAATGGCACATTTGAAAGCATGAGCACCCGTGAAACGCTTTCACTACGAGACTTGTTTATTCAAACTTATACCAAGCCAGATACACTTGTGTTCCAAACTTGTTACGCTCAAGGCTCTAACCTGCAATGGGGACGCTTGTTCATCACGGCTGAATTGCTAGACTAGTCATTCAACGGCTACAGAACTTATTGAGAAGCGCAGTTATTCTGCGCTTTTTTATTACCTGTTGACAAGTGTAAAAAATACACTAAAATATATAGTGTAAATAAAACACTATCTATCTGAGGTCACTATGTACATCGCAATGGGTCTTATTACAATTGTTTTGCTCTATATTTTGTATTTACGAATGCAGTTACGCAAAACTGAAAAAGCATTACGCGCGCTAAAAAGCGCCACAATTGTGTTACCAACCGGACAAAAGAAAAGCGGCATAGGAATAATCCTAGCCGCTGGTTTATTTGCATTTATGATGACGGTTTTGGCGAATATGGCGCTTGGCTAATCGATTGGTGTGACTACGCCTTCAGAGACTTCCCAAGCTTGCGATGCGGTCCGGAAGTCATCTTCAAATAAGCGTAAATCTGTTGTGGTCATGAGCGACTGCTCTACCCCAGTAACATGATTGAGCAAATCTCGGCGTCGGATGGGGTCAAGTTCGGCTAGCACTTCATCTAACAATAAGATCGGCGCTTCTCCGGTGCGGTCTTGCATCCAGCGCATTTCTGCTAACTTCATGGCTAAAATGGCCGTGCGCCCTTGCCCGCGTGAGCCATAAATCCCCAAATCTACGCCACTTGCAACAAATCGATATTCATCCCGATGCGGCCCTATCAGGGTGAGCCCCCGCTGCATTTCTTCATGCCGAGTTTGTTTTAGGCGCGCAGCCATACCGGCCGCAATTTCTTTTTCTGATAACCGCGCCCGCTGAGTTGGCACATCCATGCCAAACCCTAGCTGTGTAGGTTGCTCTGCAATTGGGTCATACGCGGGGCGGTAAGAAAGCCGTAAATGTTCTGCGCCATCGGTCAACTTGTGATGGGCAGGCGAGGCGTAAAGTTCTAGCTCTTCCAAGGCACGGGCGCGGCGGGCGATGATTTTTGCGCCAAGCGTGCAGAGCGAGTCGTCCCAGAATGCAAGCATGGCTTCATCCACGCGCCGTTTCTCTTGGAAACTCTTTAGCGTAGCATTCCGTTGTGAAAGCACTTTCTGATACTCAGCTAGTGCCGTGTAATACTCACGATCCACTTGGCAAATAGTGATATCTAAATACCGCCGTCGATCGCTTGGTGCACCTTCAATCAGGCGCATATCCTGCGGTAGAAACAAGACCACGTTCACAACGCCGCTCAAATCGGCAACTTTCTTTTTCAGCCCGTTGATTAGGATTGTTTTGCGTAAGCGGGGTTCTCGGCCAGGGCCAGTTGGCAGCAATTCAAGGCGAATATCGAGCTTGCGGATTTCCTGCGCGGTTTGTACTTCTGCCACAATCTTCATAAAGACTTGTGGGTTGTTGCGCATGCTTAGCCAGTTGATGAGTTGCCGGTCTGTGCCGTGTGGTGATGTGGCGGTCGCAAGGTAATAGATGGCTTCTAAAACGCTGGTTTTGCCCTGCGCATTGCGCCCAACTAGAATCAGTGGCCCCGTGGGCAACGGCGATTCAAAACGGCGATAATTCCGAAAATTGGTGAGGGACAAATAGCGAATAAACACGGGCTGTTATTGTCAGTGGCTAGCAGTAGATTGTCAAACGATCTACTGATGTTTAACTGAAGTCTAGTCCAGCTAACACCAAATCAAGACGTTAGCTGCTCCAGAACTTTGCGGATTTTTTTGACAGATGCGCGAATAGTGCCTTCATCAACG
>JAHDBW010000445.1 GCA_020630175.1 Anaerolineales bacterium | reverse complement strand
AATGCGACACTGACAATGTATGTGGAAGCGAAGGTGGATGAGGCTGACTTAGAAATTGTGGATGCGCTACTTGGTGACGCGCAACAGATGCTTTACCGCAGTCAAGTCCTTCTCGGCGGCAATACGCCGACCAATTTTGACACGACCCTGGAAGAAGTGTTGCATCTAATTACGTCACATGGCTGGGCTTATGCCTATCCTGAAGTATGGGGTGAGATGGTTGGGTCAGACGCTGCGGATGCAATGGACATTGCGCGTGGGGGGCGCTTTGAGGAGATTCCTGACGAGTATCCTGAAAATGCTTGGTATTCCTATGATGATCCAACCTGCGATTACGAATGTATGCTGGCTGAGTACGTCTATTGGGCCTATACGTCACTGCTGGGTGCCCAACAATATCGCCTCGATGAAATTGAAGAGGAGTGGCGCCTTGGGACGGCAGACCTCTTACGCGAAACAGACACGGCGATTGTTGAACTCCTAACCGATCCAGAATTCAACTTTGGCACGGTGCTGCCAGATGGCAATTACACAGCACTGCCAATTGAGATCGAGCCACTTGAAATTGACGACTACATCGATGCGCATGACGAGTCTGCAAACTAAGCTGCTGAAGATGACGAACCATTAGACAACCCAATTTGGGCGTTTGGTGATCCAGACGGAATTCAGATAATCAACGTGCCAGCGTGGGGGAGGTAATGCGTAAAAGCGATTGCATTCCCCACGCTGCTGTGTTTAAATCCCCTCTATGACTTCACACCCCTCTTCAACAGTAAAACCACTGCATCGTAATCTTAATTTCATGCTTTTGCTGTTTGTGCAGCTGTTTTCCGGCTTAGCAGATGTGCTATACGAAGTGGCGGTGATGGTCACTATTTTTGAACGCACTGGATCGGCCTTGCTAACGGCCGGTGTGACCGTTGCGCGGACGCTGCCGCCCTTTTTGTTTAGCCCATTTGCCGGGGTGTTGGTCGACCGTTACTCACGCCGGACGGTGATGATCGTGATGACCATTGTGAAAACGGGCGTGGTTGCGCTGCTGCTTTTGTTTACCAATGACGCGGCGTTCAACGTGTGGGGCATTTATTTAGTGGCGGCTGGGTTAGCAACGGCGGCCACGTTCTACATGCCTGCGCGGCAGTCTCTCATCCCCTCTATTGTGCCGCATAGCCAATTGGTGAGTGCCAACAGTTATATGATGGCAACCTTTCCGGCAACGTTCGCCGTAGGGTTTGTTGGCGGCGGCTATCTGATTGGCATAACGTCACTGTCGGTCATTATTAGTGTGATGTTGGCGCTGCTGGTGCTTTCAATTGGGCTTACTTTTCCGATACGCCCAGACACGCCGCACACTGCGGACGAAACGAATGCCAATGACGAGTCGGTGCTGGACTCTATTCGCGCTGGCGTGGCGTATGTGCGTAATCATCCAATTGCGCGTCCGCTGGTGGTGATGGAGTTTCTTGAACACGTACCGCACGGCATTTGGACGTCAGCAATGCTGTTGGTGTTTGTGCAAAAAGCAATTGGTGGTGGCTCAGTAGAGTGGGGGCAACAGAATGCGGCGTTCTTCGTGGCGATGTTTGTTGGCTCTGTGATTGGCGCCAGCGCGGCTAAGTTTATTGCGCGTCAGCCGGGCAAGATCATCATCGTCAACGCGATTTTTTCTTGTTTACTGACCATTGCTTACAGCCAGAGTATCAACAATCCCATGGCCATTATGTTGGCCTTTGGCTTTGGCGTTCCGATGGCGCTGCGCGATGTTGCCCAAGATTCGCTGCTGCAAACCAAGGTGGCGGAAGGTGTGCTTGGCCGGGTTTATGCCTTTCGCGAAATGGGGCGCAACATCATTTTTATGGCGTCCGGTCTATTCTTTGCGTGGTTAGCAAGCTATGTGGATGTGCGCACAATTTACTTGATTGGCGGCACGATGTATGCGGGCACGGCCATCTATGCCGCCCTAAGCCGCGACCTTCGTCAGAGCAGCATTACAGAAGAAGAACAAACGGATGACTGACGGGCTAAGGCTATCGCGAAGCACGTAAGATTTTGCCTGTTTTGCAATGTGTCTACAAAGCAGCCCTCAC
>JAHDBW010000444.1 GCA_020630175.1 Anaerolineales bacterium | reverse complement strand
CGCGAACGAGGCCGTAATGTGATTGATGTCGAGTATTCTCGGGTTGAAATTACCAAGGCGATTCAGCACCATATTACAAATGGCAAAACGCCTTCAGATCCTATTTATGGTGATGGTCTTGCGGGTGAACGGATTGCTGACTTACTAGCGACTGCCCCATTAGATATCGAAAAGCGCCTGACATATTAGGCACAGACGCTAACGGTCTGGTAGCATCCCCTTAGACATTATCGGTTGATAATGCTCGCACCTTGATTGATGAAATCTCAGAAACTTTCTCCACCCATTTTGATGGGTATTTTAGCGCTAGTCGCCCTGCTAACGTGGGTTGGCTTGTATCAATTGACGTTCGAGTCGTTGAATTCGAATGACCAGTTGGACTATGGCCAATTGGCGCGGCGGTTGCTGGCCACCGGTAAACATCATACTGATATTATCTTGCCGCTCTATCTCACGCGGTTTGCCACCTTATTAGAACAACCAGAATTTTTGCGTGCGCCGGGCTTTATTTGGCTAGTGGCGGGCGCTCAGCTTGTATTTGGTGAAACTGATTTTGCAATGCTGTTCAACTCGCTACTTGCCTATGTGCTGATTGCAGTCTTGGTGTTTGTGCTTGCTTATCAATTTAGTGCATCGCGCGCATTAGCGTTTGCGGCAGGTGTTTTGGCAATTGCCAATGCGGAGTTACTTAGTAATAGTCAGAACGGGCTGCCCGACTTGCTCTTTACCGCGTATACCACTGGTCTATTTTGTCTGCTGATTAGTAAACACAATAAGCCAATTTGGATGGGCGTGTATCTTGGTATCGGCTATCTGCTGCGTTACAACACTGCCTTTTTTGCACCGGGCGTTGTGCTGTTTTATATTTTTGACCAACGCTGGGACGCAATCAAAACGCTGCTGTGGATTGCAGTGGGCGGCGCATTGACCGTTGCGCCGTGGTTATATCGCAATTATGCGTTAGCGCACTCCCCATTTTTTGCGTGGAACTCATTCAACTATGTAATGGGAACGCCAGATTTCCCAGATCAAGAGCTATACCGGCAAATTACGGAAGTTGATATTGGCGCATACGTGCGTAGCCACCCCACGGTGTTCTTCAAAAAAGTGATGCGTGGGGTCTTGCAGATGTACCGTGAACTGCCACAAATCACCAACATCTTCATTGTGGCGCCGTTTGTAGCAGCGCTATTGCTCAGCCGCCGTTTGCCAACCCAGCTTAAACATCTTAGTTGGGCAACAATCCTGATGATTGCTGTACAAGCCATCGCCCTAACGCCAATGCAGCATGAGCGTACGCGTTTATTCTTGGTGTTTGTGCCGCTAATGATTGCGCTTGGGTTGTTTTTCTTGTGGCAAGAGATTGATAAAAAACGCACGTTTGGTATTGTGGTGAGCATTATGCTGGTCGCATCACTGTTCCCAACAGTCTTGCTTTACATTGACCCAAATAATCGACCCGACTATCTTGAAATTCAAGCCGAGTGGCAAACGCTAGACGCGCCCATTGCCGATAGTGCGCTGATCATTTCAGATGCGTCGCACCCATTAGCGTGGTATTTTGGCCACACGACAGTGCGCATCCCCACTACGTTAGCTGACCTCAACACCATTGATACGCTTGCCGCAGAAGAAGGATTCTCAGATGTTTATGTCTATCTGTATTACATGGAAGACAAAGACCGCTACGATCGGCAAGCGGAATATGAACGTGAGTTTTTGACGAGTGCTGAATTTTTAGCGGAGTACAGTTTGATCCAAACGTTTGAATCGGGCGCGATGTTGTTTCAGCAGATTGAAGAAACTAATTCGAGCGCGAATTGAAGTAATCGATCAGGTGATCGGTAAACAGCCGCGCCCCATGATCGTTGAGGTGGCCTAAATCGTACGAGGCCTCCATTGTATAAAACTCTGGGAAGTGCGTTGGGTTAGAGAAATCTAGTATGCGCTCACCCCCATAATGATCAGTTAAGAAGGGTACTGGCGCGGTGCGCGGGGTGGTGACGAACAGTAGCTCAATATCTAGCGTTTCAGCTAGCGCAATTAAGTCATCCATTCTTTTTATGTAAACGTCTGCCGTTGGTGCAGTGTA
>JAHDBW010000443.1 GCA_020630175.1 Anaerolineales bacterium | reverse complement strand
TACGTCTTTGCTTTTTGAGAATTTTTGGCTGTTACAAAGCGCAAGTAATAAATACCAAAATTGCGTCATAAATCGCACATGGTGAAAATTCGCTCTGCGCGGATATTAGTGTAAAATTTGCAGAAGTTTGCTCTGATTTTGCAAAAACGTAAATCTGAGCAAAGCAAACTGTAAATTTTGCAACCACACAGTAAAGGGAACACGTGTAGAGAGGTGCCTAATGCTAACTATCGTTGAAAAAATCGCTTTTATCTTACTTGCTATTGGGGCAGGCTATTTTGCCTATAAGCCATTCAAGCAGATGTACGACATCATCATGCTAGGCAAGGGTGAAGACAAACTACAAATTGACCAAATCCCAGTGCGTTTGGGGAAGGCGATTGCGGCACTGTTTACGCAGGGCAATATCATGCGCAAAGGGCGCACGGTGTCTTCTATTATGCACACCGGGATTGCCTGGGGTTTCATTTTCTACTTGCTTGTCAATGGCGTGGATACAATGGAAGGCTACTTGCCATATGAGTGGCACTTCTGGACGGGCGACTTCTTTGTCTGGGGCATTTATCGTTTGCTAGCAGACGTGCTGACCGTTTCAGTATTGGTCGGGATGATCTACTTCTTGGTACGCCGCTTTATTGCCAATGACAAAGCGCTGACCACGCGTGAAAACGTCATGCTAGATCCTAAGGCCCGCGCCGGTGGTATTCGCAAAGACAGCCTAATTGTTGGTCTGTTCATGCTGTTCCACGTTGGCTCGCGCTTCTTTGGGGCAGCAGCCTTGATTGCCGCACATGGGCATGGGGCTGGCGATGCATGGCAACCGTTTGCCAGCATGCTTTCAGGCATTTATGGTGATGGCAGCAACGCCATGGCCTTTTGGCATGTGTTCTGGTGGGGCGCGCTAGGGTCAATTTTGCTCTTTACACCATACTTCCCACGCACGAAGCACGCCCACTTGTTTATGGGGCCACTCAACTTTGGCACCCGCCCAGACCGTGGTGCTTTGGGTGCGATGAACAAAATCGACTTTGACGATGAAGACAAAGAAGAATTTGGCGCGCTGCACTTCCTAGACCTTAGCCCAACCTCAATCATGGATGGGTTCAGCTGCATTATGTGTAACCGCTGTCAGGACGCATGTCCGGCATACACCACGGGGAAAGAACTTTCGCCCGCAGCACTCGAAATCAATAAACGCTATTACATGAAAGGCCACATGGACGTGTTGGCCGGTGGCACCGCTGAACCATTGCCAATGGTCGGTAATTTCCTAAGTGAAAGCGCACTCTGGGCTTGTACCAGCTGTGGTGCTTGTTCAGATATTTGTCCAGTTGGGAATGAGCCGATGATGGACATTTTGGAAATGCGCCGTGCCCAAGTGCTAATGGAAGATAGCTATCCAGAAGAACTCGGTAATGCATTCCAAGGGATTGAACGCCGTGGTAACCCATGGGACTCAACCGATAGCCGCATGGCGTGGACAGAAGGCCTACCGTTTGAGGTGCCAACTGTCTCTGAAAATCCAGACTTTGAATATCTCTTCTGGGTTGGCTGTGCTGGGGCATTTGATCCTAACAGCCAAAAAACAGCTCGCGCGGTGGCAACCATTTTGAACGCAGCCGGCGTTAGCTTTGCCATTCTTGGCGATGAAGAAACCTGTACCGGTGATCCAGCGCGCCGCGCGGGGAATGAATACTTATTCTTTGAAATGGCCAGCGCCAATGTTGAAACGCTCAACGGCTATGGCGTCGATAAGAAACGCATCGTGACCGGTTGTCCACACTGTCTGACCTCGCTCAGCACCGAATACAAAGAATTTGGCGGCGACTACAAAGTACATCACACCACCCAAATGATTTCTGATCTTGTTGGGCGTGGCAAGTTGAAACTCAACAAAGGCAATGAGCTTGAGCACGTAACCTTCCACGATCCATGTTTCTTAGGGCGTCACAACGGCATCTACACCGATCCACGTGATGCGCTAAAAGAAGCTGGCCTGACGCTACTAGAAATGGACCGCACTGGCTCTAAGAGTGCCTGTTGTGGTGCTGGTGGGGCGCAAGTCTGGAAAGAAGAAGAACACGGCACCGAAG
>JAHDBW010000095.1 GCA_020630175.1 Anaerolineales bacterium | reverse complement strand
ATGAGCAGTTTGAGCCTTGGGTCACCACCGCCACGGGTGAGCCAGAGCGCGGTGAGCAATCCTAAGATAAAACTGCCTGCAATATTGACAGTAAGCGTACCGTACGGAAATACAGACTGTGCCCGTGAATTGACCCACAACCCCAACCAATAGCGGGCGTTTGCGCCGAGAAACCCGCCAAGCCCAACGAGTGCAATTTGTAAAACAGGACTATTCATCATTAGCGCCTTGCGTTTAGTCTTGGACCCGGCTTGAACAGAATTGACGAGAACAACAAGGTCAAGCTGACGCTAACGCCCACAATCAAATGAATGTTTTGCCCGCTAATTTTTAGGGCTAGTGCGCAGGCTGCGCCAATTGCCCATGATCCGAGTGTCCATTTTGTTGAGGTATACCGCCGAACAAACATAGCGCAGATCATCACCGCAAGCGCTGAGGGGGTAATTGCGCCTAGCCAGTCTAAGAAGGGCAACAGTTGCTGATCAAAGCGGGTAAGGCCGAGTATCAGGCCGATGCTTACAAATAGAGGAATAGCCACGCGGCTATTGATCGGCAGCACGTTAGACCACGCAAGCGCACCAGAGTGAATGGTTGAAAGTGTGGGTGACATTAGTGACAACACGAGAAAGACCTGCGCTATAAATGCGATTGGCGTGTCAGCCAGAATAACGGCTAAATCCCAACTGCCGGTGCTGCGGTATAGCAACGCGCCCACTGAAACGCCAATCAGAAATGCGCCGAGGAAGGCCAGTCCATCAATGATCACATCGCGTGGGGTTGCTAGATCCCAAGTGAAGTCGGGGACGCGTAGCGCAAATAGGGCGGCATAGGCGACCATTGTGCCAATGGCCCAAACGGCAATCCGCATTGAGAATTGGGCCGGTTCATAGCTCTCGCTGACGCCAATGCCAATGGTGAAAAGGGTCGAGACGGCTAACAGAATGGCTGAAATGCTCGTGATCCATGCGATCCAATTCCAGCGGTTGATGTTTGAAAAGCTGGCAACGGCCACAATGAGCGCCAGCAGCACAATGCCGATCCAGCCAGGCGTGCGTAATAATCCGCTTAGGGCCGTGCCAGCTAAGCCCAGCTGAAAGCCGTGCCAGCCAATCATCCCAAAGGCCATTATCAGGTTCAACGTGAGTGCGCCAATGCCTAAGCCAAAGGTTGAGACCGACCAGCGTGCGAAGGGTGCACGCAATTTCTGGCCTATCAGACCACTAGCAATCGACATGCTAATTAAAAGCACCGCGCCAACCGGTATGACCCAATACAGGGTACTAAACGGCAGTTGGGCCGCGAGGCCGCCGCCTAACGTAATGCTGGCCGGGTTTAGACCAATGCCGAACCAAATGCCGACACGGTGATACCAACGGGCTGTGTATGTTTTCATTGCGGCAGAGTATACCGGAGTGGGGAACAGAATCAAAAAAGCTGCCGGTTAGACAGCTTTAGGACTTGTCAATTTTCAGGGGTCAATTGAAAAATTGGGAGGGATGGCTAGCTGTTGGGCATGTATTTAGATTTGTGCCATGGTTTGCAAATCTGCAATGTTGAGCAATTCAATCCGTTTGCGCCCAATGTTGATGAGGCCGCGCGTTTTGAAGTCGTTTAGCGTTTGGGTGGTTGTTTCGCGATAGGTGCCGAGAATTTCAGCCAAATCTTGATGGGTATAGCCTTTGATGACTTTTTCTTCATGGCCTTCGGTAATGCGCAAGAGCAGGGCGGCTAGCCGGGATGGAATGCTCTTGAAGGCAATTTCTTCTAAGCGTTGCTCGGTGTTTGAGAGGCGTTCACCAATTGAGCGGATTAGCCGTAAAGCCACTTGCGGACGTTTGAGGATGAGGCGTTCAAGGTCGACGCTGCTCATGACGCAAATCAGACAGTCTTCGGCGGCTTCGGCGTAGGTGTTGTGCATGCCTGTGCCAATTAGGGCCATCTCGCCAAAGATTGCGCCAGCTTCTAAGGTGGCAACCACAATCTTTTTGCCGGCCATTGTCATTCGGTATAACTGAACGCGGCCTTTCTTGAGCAAGAACAAGACTTCGCCGGTGTCTTCGGGCATATAAAAAATGCGACCGGCGTCACAGGTGGTCATTGTGGTTGCTTGATCAATTTCAGACTTTGCCTCTGGGGAGAGGTCTTGAAAGATATCGATCATTGAAAGGTATGAGATTTTCGTTTCAGACATACAGAATCCTATCCGTGGTTTACATGCGTTTTCTACCGTTGATGACTAGGCTGTACCGCATTTAGTGCTTGCCGTAATAAATAACGGATGCGGTCCATTTCTGGGTTTCCAAGCGAGACTACGGTGCCATCTAAAACAAAGGTTGGCGTTGCAAACACATTGGGATGTTTTGTTGCAGTTGCGTCGGCAAAGTCCACAAATTCAAGCTGAACTGTGGGGAATTCCTTGCGTAGCTGGTTCGCCATTGCTTTTGAATGTTCACATGTGTAACAATGCGCTTGGATATAAATTTGTAAGGTTACGTTGCGTTCAAAAGATGCTGACATGCTCACAGCGTATCATCACTTTTGAATGGTGTAGGTAACCCGACTTACAGCGAGTCATCAGATTGCAAGCAATCGTTCTTAGTAGATGTTGTCTACCTTAGAAAGCTTACGATTCTGAGTAGTTCGTAAGTTTTATTACGTTTTTAAGCTTGTTTGTGCATAGAATAAGCTTGAATATTTGCAATCATTTAGCCCATTACGGGCGAATAGAGTTTGAATTAGGAGTAGTGCTTATGAGAAAACAAATGGTAATTGGAATACTGATGCTGGCCTTTGTGCTGGCAGGGTGTTCCGCTGCAACGTCATCACCAACAGAGGTGGTTGCAGATATCCCAGAGATCTCACCAGATGAGATCGCAGCGCCAGAAACCAACACGGCAACGGAAGCGGCGCAAAATAACGCCGCCGCTGAAGCAGTGGTGGAAGAGGTTGCTGCAGAACCAGCCGCTGAAACAGAAGCGATGAGCGATGATGCCGTTGCTGAAGCGGACGTTGCCGCAGATACAACAGCCGCAGATGCGGTTGCTGAAGCTGCCCCAACGGCAGAGCCTGAAGTTGAAGCGCCAACTGCTGAGCCGCCAACAGAAGTGCCAGCGCCAACGGATGCCCCAACTGAGGCCCCAGCGGCAGAAGCGCCAACTGAAGCGCCAGTTGAAACGGCTTCTTCTAAAGGACCGCCACCGGCCTTTTCACCGGAGCCACATGCGACCAATCCAACAACAGTGTCTATCGGAGATGGACGACCCAAAGTGGTTGAATTCTTCGCATTTTGGTGAGGTAGCTGTCGCGCTATTGCGCCCGTCGTGCACGGGCTAGAAATTGAGTATTGGGATGATGTTGATTTTATTTATCTTGACATTGATGATCCCGCGACGAATCAATACAAAGGCGAACTTGGCTTTCTCTTCCAACCCCACCTGGTCTTTATTGACGGGAATGGGCAAGTGGTAGAACAGCTAATTGGCTTTGCAGACGAAGCTGGCATGCGTGCTATTCTGGATGGAATGGTACAAAACGCGAACTAGTTTGCGCTAATCATGTTCATAAAGCCTGCAATTCAGCACTGGATTGTGGGCTTTTGTGTTTAAGGCACGTCTTTCTAAGCAGGCGGTCTCTGATATGTTACGCCCCAATAGTCAAATTGCAGCAGCTTACAGTTTCTGCAAAATGAATAGATGGTGTGCAATTGGTTTTATCTGGCTAGACGTAACTCAGCTTACTTGTCAGGTTGCTGTCTGTCAGTTAAAGTAGAAAATGGTAAAAAGTTAACTGTCTTTGCGCAATGCGGCCGGGTTTAGAAGGCTAGCATTGTAAGTACTACTACTTTCCTTGTGAAAGATAGCTGTCCGTTTACGATTAATATTTATTCAAATGACAAGAAAATTTACGCGCCGCGATTTTATACGGCTTAGTTCCATTTCTGTTGTTGGTTTGGCCGCTTTGCCAAAACTCAATGGCCGTGCGTTGGCCGCTGGCGCGTCTGCTAGCCGGGTCACAAGAGAATCAGAACGCTTAGGGCGGGTAACTGCACCTTCGCTGCAGTTGATGTCACGGCCGGGGCCACATGGCGAACGCATCGAGCATTTATGGCGCGATGATATTGTGCCAATCTATCGTGAAGTTGTGGGTGAAGGGTGGTATCCGCATAACCATGTTTGGTATGAAGTGCCGGGTGGCTATGTGTATTCTTCATTTATGCAGCCGTGCGAGCATGTGCTCAATACGCCGGTAGCGGAAATTGACCGTGAAGGCGTTTACGCTGAAATCTCTGTGCCGATGGCGCAGGCGCTCAAAAATCCAAACGAAAATTCTGAACTGACCTACGATTTATATTACGCTGGCGTTTTTCTACTAGACGAACGCTATGAAGATGATGAGACCGGCCAAATTTGGTATCACATCCTTGATGAAAACTATAAGCCGATGTGGGTCAAGGCTGAGTACTTGCGTATTTTTGACCCGAAAGATGTGGCCCCAATTAGCGCTGATGTAGAAGACAAGCGCATTGAAGTTGACTTGCGCCGTCAACGTCTATCGGCCTTTGAAGGTGAAACGGAAGTGTTCCGCACGATTATCTCGTCTGGCCGTGAATTCTTTGGGACAGATGGTGTGGGGACAGGCAACGCTTTGACGCAGGCTGGCTCGTATCCCGTTTGGAGCAAGCGCATTAGTCGGCACATGTCCGGTGGCACGGCTGATGACGGCTACGATTTACCCGGTGTTGGCTGGGTCGTGTACTTTGGCTCTAACGGTGAAGCCATTCACTCCACGTATTGGCACAATGACTATGGTCGGCCAAGATCGGCAGGCTGCCTCAACTGCACGCCTGAAGCCTCCCGCTGGCTGTTCCGCTGGACAACGCCAGAGGTTGCTTACAACCCCGGCAAGATCACGGTCGAGTGGCCGGGCGGCACACGCATCAACATTTTTTCATAATAATTGAAGCAAAAGGGTGGCGTTCTAACCGGAATGTTACCCTTTTCTATCTGTATCGTTACCCCTAGATTAGCCCCACTTAAGAAAGCCGCAAATATGATAATTCCGCGTAAGACATTTATTAACAAATGCGTCAAGACGATACGCGTAACAGACCCAGAAACTTGTATGAAACGCTACTTGTTTCAAGACTGAGTTTGTTGCAGAATGTTGATAGTGAAATATGTGTTTCGCCGGAATTATCCTAAATTCCAAAACATGGTTTTTAGTAGAGTGATTGACAATCGGAATCGATAAGATCACGCCCAAATGCTCTACTTGATGCACTGCCTAAGCAACTTGACTGAATCAACGCTGACGCAATGCAATGGTGCGAAGCCTTAAAACAAAGTGTGTACTTGTATCGGTCTAGTTCGCATAGACCATCGCGCTTTTCCATAACCCCTTTCTGGAGTATTTATTATGATCGGTAGTGATCTAACAATTATGTTTGCATTTGTTGCAGGCGTTGTTTCTTTTCTTTCGCCATGTGTGTTACCACTGGTGCCAGCTTACCTGAGTTACTTGGGTGGCCGCATGGTTGCCACTGGCGCTAATGGCGAAGCGATTGTGCAAGAAAATCGCTTGACAACCTTCTTGCATGGCCTGATGTTTGTGTTGGGCTTTAGTACGATCTTTGTGGCGCTTGGGGCAGCCTCTACCGCCATTGGCGGGGTGGTTGGCGGTGCACGCTTCTCAATTGTTGAACTATTTGGCCGAACGTTTACCGTCAACTGGTTCACCCTGATTGGGGGGATTATGGTGATCATCTTTGGTTTACACACCTTAGGGGTCATCAACATTCCATTCTTGAACATGGACACCCGTAAACAGTTCAACCCTGTCTCAAGGGGGATCGGCTATGGTCAGTCTTACTTGATGGGTGTATTTTTCTCAGCTGGTTGGTCTGCTTGTGTAGGGCCGGTCTTGGGTGCAATCCTGACTGTTGCTGCAAATAGTGGCGGGCAAGGTGTGCCATTGCTGATCGCTTACGCATTAGGGCTTGGTATTCCATTCTTGCTAGCTGCCGCGATGGTTGGACAAGCCACCTCAGCCATCCGTAAAATGGGACCATGGATGAACTGGATCAAAATTTTCACTGGCGTCTTGCTAGTCTTGATCGGTATCTTGCTAGTGACCAATCGCTTGACAGTTATCGCACCAGAATCAGAAGCAATCTTCAATATCCAACTTGCCTTAGATGGTTGGGTCCAACGCTTGTTTGGAATGGAAAACTAGTCTACGCCATAACACTGACTACTCAAAAAAAGCCGATTGATTTCAATCGGCTTTTTATTTACGCTAAACTTTCGCAATACACATGCTAATCATTAACTCTTTGCAACGGTGCAAAAGACTTAGTAAGGACTACTTTTTATGATCGAAGATGCTGACAGTAAACCATCTGTGCTCCGTTTGGTTGCCATCGCCGGTATTGGGCTGCTCATTGGCTTAGGCGCTGGATTATTTATTTTCCTAAACGGCAGCGTTAGTGAAAATGCAACTGGCAACGCTGGGATTTCGGCCAACACAACAGATCTAGGCGTGGGTGCAGTCGCACCAGATTTTACGACCATTGACGTTGCAACCGGCGAAGAAGTGGCGCTATCTGACCTGCAAGGCCGCCCAATTATGCTCAATTTCTGGGCCACCTGGTGTGGGCCCTGCCGGATTGAAATGCCGCATATGCAGGCCGCGTTTGAAGACCATGCCGATGAAGGCTTAGTGATTTTGGCGGTCAACAATCAAGAGGATTTAGAACAAATCCAGCCGTTTGCTGAAGAACTCGGCCTGACCTTTAATATCGGGTTAGATGAAAACGGCGCAATTCAAAATCAATACCGTATCCGTGCATATCCTTCCAGTTACTTCATTGATGGCGATGGTAAGATTGCGTCATTCCACTTAGGTGTGCTAACAGAAGACCAGCTAAGTGAGCAACTTTCAACAATTCTGCCGTAAATTCTGGCTGTCAGCGTCCCGCTCCATGCGCTTGTCCTTGGGCGTGGGGCGCTGACTAATTTCAACCAACGTCTACTTTTATTTATGACTTCAGCAACTGAAAAACTCAACCGTCTTGGGGATCGCTTTGCCTATGGGTTCAGCGCGCATTGGCTCAAGATATTGTCGATTGTTGTTGGGTTGTATGTTGGGTTGCCTTTCGCGGCCCCAGTGCTGATGCAAGTTGGCGCAGAGCGTCCGGCTAACGCAATTTATGCGTTCTATCGGCCTTTTTGTCATCAGTTTGCCTATCGATCTTGGTTTTTGTTTGGCGAGCAACCGTTTTACGAAGCCCCACAGTTTGAGCAAATCACTGGCATTCAGCCGTATACAAATGAAGGTCGCTTAGCCGCGCGCCGCTTTGTTGGTAATGAGCAATTGGGCTATAAAGTTGCGTACTGTGAACGAGACGTTGCCATCTACTTAGGTGTGTTTCTAGCGGGCTTATTATTTGGGCTAACCCGCTTGTTGGGCTATCGAGTTAAGCCGTTGCATTGGGTGCTTTATTTACTGTTAGGCATTGCGCCAATTGGCTTAGATGGCTTTAGTCAACTGCTTTCACAACCGCCGCTCCAGTGGCTGCCTTTCCGTGAAAGTACCCCGTATCTACGCACGTTTACCGGCTTTATGTTTGGCACGATGAACGTCTGGCTAGCCTACCCATATGTTGCTGAATCGATGGACGAAATCCGCGATGGAATCCGTCAAAAGTGGGCGCGTCTCGGCCTTAACTAATCCTCAGTTTTTGATAACAAATTGTATATAGTTGGCATGGTAGACTTGCGATATGCTGAAGCATTCCAACAACAATGTAACGTGGTTTACCTTTGAATCTTTCCCGACGACCGGCCTAACGCATGGCGTTTTTGGCCGAACCGGCGGTGTAAGTCCAGACCCCTATGGATCGCTCAATATGAGCGTTAGCACTGGCGATAGTGCTGAAAATGTCCGCGCTAATCGACGGCGGGCCTTTGAAACTGTTGGCCTCGCGCCAGACACGATGGCAACCGCTTGGCAGGTGCATGGCATCGATACGATCGTGGTCAATGCAAACCCGTGCGATTGGGATACAAAAGCCGACGCGCTAGTAACCAACCAAGTCGGTATGCCCCTCTGGTTACGCTTTGCAGACTGTGTCCCCATTTTGATGGTTGACCCCATAAAAAAAGCAATTGGCATTGCCCATGCAGGCTGGCGCGGAACCGTAGCCGGTGTTGTGCGTACTACTATTGAAAGCATGACGCGTGAATACGGTACAAATCCCGCAGACCTTATTGCTGGCATCGGACCCTCAATCGGTCCGCAGCATTTTGAAGTGGGCGCAGAAGTGGTTGCTGAAGTTGAAGCGGCTTTTCCAAACGCAGATGCGTTAGTGATTAGAGCAGACGGTAAGAAACCACATGTTGATTTATGGAAAACCAATGCCTATGCCTTACGTCAGGCTGGCGTGACCCAAATTGAAGTTGCAGAACTCTCAACATACGGCAATACAGAGCTGTTTTTCTCACATCGGGCACAGGGCCCAACAACCGGGCGCTTTGGCGCTGTGATCGCACTGACTTAATTGATGTCTACAATTGCACAAAACTATACGGAACTTACCGAGCGCATTGCCAACGCTGCACTGGCTGCGGGGCGCGCTGCAGATAGCGTTACATTGCTGGCCGTTTCTAAGCAAAAGCCGCTAGCTGCAATTGAAGAGTTGTACGCCGCCGGACAGCGTGATTTTGGTGAGAACCGCTTGCCAGAAGGCAGTGATAAGGTGGCACAAGCCAATTTTCAACAGCCAGATGCGCCAATCAATTGGCACTTTATTGGACACGTACAATCGCGAAAAGCGCGTGATGTTGTCCGTGATTTTGGCTTGCTGCATTCGGTAGACAGTCTGAAGTTGGCTGAAACGCTCAACCGCAAAGCGAGCGTGATTGGCAAAGTGATGCCGGTGTTGATTGAATGTAACGTGTCTGGTGAAGACAGTAAACACGGCTTCAAAGCTCGCAATGGCGCATGCGATATCGGGGATTGGGACGCACTCCGATCTCAGCTGAATATGATCTTTACGTTACCTAACTTGGACGTACGCGGTCTAATGACTATGGCTCCTTTTCATGCTGAGCCAGAAGACACACGCCCGGTTTTTCGAGACCTGCGCGTGCTGCGTGACAAACTTTCAGACGCATACGGTCGTGAACTCCCTGAACTTTCGATGGGCATGACCAATGACTATGAAGTTGCTATTCAAGAAGGGTCAACCCTTGTAAGAGTGGGGCGCGCGCTGTTTGGCGAACGCGCTTAAATAAATTGAGATGGTTAGAACGAGATAATATGAATTCAGCTTACGGCTTGATCAGAATACACATCGTTGTTTCTAGGAAGTACTCCAGCTGCACGTCATTTTGCTCTACAAACTCATCCACAGCGACTTTAACGCCTCGCCATAGATCGTTCGCTGAAATATAGTCGTGGAAAATTAGGATCCCGCCGCTGACAAGTTTGTCCCAAAAATACTCTAATACGTCAACAGCTGGTTGATAAAGATCACAATCGTAAAAAATCAGACTGTATTTTTCAGTTTCATCAAGTGTTTGTAATATTTCAGGTACAAATCCTTTGTGGACACTAGTGTTCGGGAAGCCTTTTAGAATAGATCGTAAGCGGCTTTCATGGTACATCTCGGGAGAGTAATTGTCTTGCAGCACGGTATTGTCTTCATGTGAGAAGTCTGGGAAGCCTGCAAAAGAATCGATTAGTCGATAGTTTCTAGTATCGGCTGATTGATTCATCAGTGATAGCTGAATAATTGCATTGCCGCCTTGGAAAACACCAACTTCGGCAACAGATCCATTGAGCGATTTTGTCGCTTCAATTGCGCCGCGTACGAGCCAGATTCCTAGTTGAGATGTTTGCGAGTCTAAGCGACTGGCCATACTCATTGCATTTATATAGTGTAAGTCTGCTGTGCTGAGTTGCCAGTCTAAATTTGCCTGAACACGTTCAGCAAATTTCTCGCTTGCGAATTCTGACCACAATATAAAGTCTTCATTACGGCGATATCCTAATGAGATAAGGTACTCGCAGATTGCTAGAATGCTGCTCGTGGCCAACGCCGTAACGACAATGAGATCGCCTGATGAAAACTTAGACGTTAGATCTTCGGGAGAGACAACTGGTAAATATTCTGAAAGTGTTGTATTTGTTGGGTCACGATCAACACAGAAACTGAATTGCGTAGAAAATGTACTGGATTTGTAAGCTTCTAATAAAACGGAGCTAGCACC
Organism: Anaerolineales bacterium; assembly: GCA_020630175.1. GTDB lineage: Bacteria > Chloroflexota > Anaerolineae > Anaerolineales > UBA6668 > JAHDIM01. The sequence goes on along the minus strand of JAHDBW010000095.1, from coordinate 3,012 downwards.
ATAAGCGATAAGTTTTCGAGTTGATAGAGAGTTCATTTGTAGATTATTTCTATTGCTATTATTTAGTCGGGGTTGAAAAAGGAGACTTATCGATGCCAACAAATCGGGCTATATTGTGATAGGTACAGTGGAAAATTATACAAGTATTTGAATGTATTGTAAAAACTTATATATAGCTAGCTATTGTTATTTTTATACAGAATTCGGTTTTTGATTTGATTATTTGCGACTTTATAATTGCAAGACTTAATCGCTAGCTTTTTTACTTTTTGTATTTCTTTTATTGCTAACACACTAAATTATCAAAGGATTTATTCAACGATGGATATCGTCTCAATTATTATTTATGTATTCCAAGGCATTCGCTACTTCTTGCTAGCTTGGATTATTCTGTCATGGGTCCCGATAAAACCGGGCTCATTTGCTTGGCCGGTCAAACGTTTTTTCAACAATTTCATGCGGCCAATTATGGCTCCATTTCGCAAAATCTTGCCGCCAATGGGTGGCATTGACTTCAGTCCAATTATTTTGTTTTTCGCTCTCGACTACATCCGGGACTTTCTAATTCGGATCGTTGCAGGTTAAGAAAACAGATCTTGCTGAAGCATTCCTAAGTAAGGACTAACTATTGTGTTATCAGTAATCGACGCACTTTTTCAAGTGTTCTATATCATCCTCTTCCTTTGGATTATTCTCTCTTGGGTTCGCCCCCAGTATGGGTCATGGATATGGGATATTCAGCAAGCGCTGAACAACCTGCTGGATCCGTTGCTAGCACCAATCCGAGCCGTGATGCCGCCAATGGGCGGACTTGACCTGAGTCCGATTGTATTGCTATTCTTATTGCGGATATTTCGCGGTATAGTCGCCGCGTCCTTTGGATAGTATTTATGATTAAACGCGCATTTAACTTCACAGACGGCAAAACTGGCGCGAGTTTAGCAGTTAGAGTGATTGTACGCGCCGCATCTGACCATTTGGGTGGGATGTCTGAAGATAACGTGCTCAAAATCCGCTTGATGAGTTTGACTGTGACCGCAGCAAATGCTGACTTGATCTCATTTTTTTCCCGGCGTCTTGGTATTCCGCGTACAAAAATTGAGATTGTGGCCGGTAAGAATAAATCCAATAAGCTCGTGAGCTTTGAGGGCTATTCAGCCGCTGGGTTAGAAGAAAAGCTCGAACTGCTTTTAGAGTAAAAATTAAAAAAGGCCTAGTCGTTATGACTAGGCCTTTTATTGTTTAAGGTGCGCTGCTAACTAGAAGTGCATAATGCGCCCGCAGGTTGGGCAAGCCGTTAGGTCTGCTGCGCTTCGGGCACGTTGCAATTCGGCACTTGCCAATGAGGAGCCACAAGAACTACATGCCCCATCTTTGATGAGCGTGACGGCAATCCCCTTTTTCAACTTTCGCAATTTCATATAACGTTTTTTATCATCTGGGGAGAGCGCTGCGTCGGCACCAACGCGTGCTTTGCGTAGTTTTTCAACATCGCTTTCAAGAGACGTCTTCTTTGCGGCTAGTTTTGACTGTTCGGTTGCAAAAGCGTTGCGCACTTTGTCATATGCTGCTTGCGCTTCGGCAAGCTTCGCATTGACCACATCTACTTCTTCCATCACCACCAGCTGCCGATCTTCTAGCGTTTCAAGGTGTGCACCTAGCGATTGAATAAGCGCCTGCAGATCTTGCATTTCTTTCGGATCTTTTACGTTTCCACTGTACAATCGCTTGTCGCTCGCGGTCCGCTTGGCTTCAACTTGCTGCCGTTCAAATCGGATATCGTCACGCTCTTTTTCAGCAGCTTTAGATGCGTCTGTCGCTTTGTCTAATAACGCCTTGGCGTTGGCAACATCTGAGTTGCCTTCCATTAGCTTGGCGATCTTGGCCAACATCAGGCGGCGGCGATCAATATCGGTGTCAATGCTTTGCAATTTGTAGAGTTTTATAGTGCGGCTCATAAAGATATTGTAGCATTGCGCTTTACCATTTTGCGCACCCGATTTTGAAACTGGGCTAGCAAATTTCAATCTGCTCTTACGCAACCGCTGCGGGTCGAGCATCAACTTCTTGGATTGGCTTACAACCTATGCTTATTCGTCTTAAGACAGCACTATTCTTTACAACTTTGTCCTTATGTCTTGCTGCGTGCGGTGGCCCTGATGTCATTGAGAATGCAGTGCAGGTGATCATCCCAGCGGCAGACCTAACCCAGTCTGGCAATCGCATTCCGTTTATTTTGTATGACGGCCCTGAACCGGTGCGTGATGCGCAGTCGGTCAGCATCCAGTTGGTTGATATTACCGCCAGTGAACCGAAACCTTTAGACTGGGTCGCCGAAGCAGAAAATTACAGCGACTACGCCGTGCCTTACTGGGTCATTCACCCGCCATTCCCTTCAACTGGCTTGTGGGGCGTGCAAGCAACGGTCACACTGGCAGATGGAACGCTTACGATCAGTGATTTTGTGGTGGATATCAAAGCCGAAAGCGCTGTTGCGGCAATTGGCTCAGCTGCACCGCTTAGCGAAAATATGACGATTGCCGATCAGCCAGATCTAGCACTATTGACCTCAGACTGGGAGCCAGAACCAGCGCTATACGACCTTACCGTGGCCGAGGCCGTTGCATCAGGCAAGCCAACAATTGTGAGCTTTGCAACGCCGGCGTTTTGTCAAACAATATTTTGTGCACCGGTGATCAATTCGTTCAAAGCCTCTTATGCAACGCACGGCGCCGATGTGAACTACATCCATATTGAAGTTTTTGAAAATTTTAGTGATATTGAAGACTTTGCTGATTTAGAATATGTTCCTGAAATGGCCGAATGGGGGCTACCTTCTGAACCGTGGATGTTTATTATCGATGCAGACGGTATCATTACCCATCAATTACAAGGCCCTGTGTCTGAAACAGAGATCACACAGGCGCTAGATAGCCTGAACTAATTCTCAATTTATTATTGGCAGTTGGCAGTTGGCAGTTGGCAGTTGGCAGTTGGCAGTTGGCAGTTGGC
>JAHDBW010000442.1 GCA_020630175.1 Anaerolineales bacterium | reverse complement strand
CCCCGTTAAATCAAAAGCGCTGCATTACGCAGCGCTTTTTGAATTCAATAGTTATCGCAGATTAGATCTCAATAATCACGCCGTCTGGGCCAGCGTTGATTACCTTCACACCTTCGAGATCTGCCGTGACACCCCAGCTTTCATGGATATGCCCACAAATCACCAGCTTCGGCTTCTTATCAATAATCGTTTGACGGATCATTTTACTGCCAAGGCGTTTGCGTTCGCCGCGGTCTGCAGCACCATAAGGTGGCGAGTGTGAAATGAGGATCGCCTTCTTTGGCAAGAAGTGATACAAGTCATCGGCTTGTTCTTCAGTGAAGTCATAACTCCACCCCTCTTCATCCTCGCCAAATTCCATTGCAGGAACACCACCACCAACGCCAAAGAAAGTTTGCCCTTCAAATTCGGTTGAGGTGCCGTGCAAAATGGTGACACTGTCCCAAGCGTGGCAACCGGTTACAAGTTCACTGTAACTTTCGTGGTTACCCGGGACAACAATGGTTGGCTTGGTAATGTTCTTGAGAACATTAATGCTCGTGCCTAAGCCAACACGTTGATTGGCAAAGTCGCCTGCACCAATCACTAAGTCAACGTCGTTGGCCATCGTAACCAAGTTCCGACATTTGACAACATCACAGTGAACATCACTGAATAAAAGTAAACGCATCTAAATTTTTCCTACCGTATCTCTGAAATTTTACGGAACACTGTAGCCAGTGATCCATATTACTTCTATTTTATCCGCAATACTGTAAACATACTATTGGATTTCCAACTAATTTACTGAATCAATCTTTTATTCAGCTTGTCGTACGCGGTTTGCAAACGTTTTAATTGCGGTTTGATGGTCTGCCAACACAAACGCATCCGGACATTCGCAAAACAACTGCCCGCGATAGTCCATGCCCAAATACTCAAAAGACAGCCGAAACACGTCTTCAAAGCACTGGGGTGGCGCGCCTTCTTCCACGCCAGTTGAACAAATCCAACAGCGTTGGCCGCGCAATTTCCGCCCGAGCGGTTTCTCAATATCTAAGATATCTGAAAAGCGATCAAAGAAAATTTTCATTTGCGCGCTCATCGTGTACCAGTAAATCGGCGTCGCAAAGATGATGTCATCGTATGTCATCAACGTACGTAACAACGGCAAAAAGTCGTCACCACGATTGTGATGCTCATAGTCATACGGCGTCATGGCATAGTCTTTCAACAGAAAAACATCTGCCCCAAGATCAGCCGCCAATACATCCACCATTTGGTGCGTGTTGCCGCCGTAGCGCGAGGTGCCTAATAAAATTGCAATGCTCATAATTATTTTATTACCCAAGTGGGTGGCACTTATAAAGTACACCTGCTATTAAGTCTGTTCAGAGCTCTGAGAAACCTTTGTAGAAAAGTGGCGTCATAAGTGCCACCCACTTCTGCGCCTTTATTCTTCCCCGCGTTCTTCCAGCACCGCTTCACTATCTAACAAGATTTGCGTCAGCTGCTGCTTCATCTCTTCTGATGGATTGGCCCACATTTCACGGTCAATTGCTTCTAATAGACGGTCCGCCATGCCATGCCGTGCCCACGGATTGGATTGTTCCAAGAACTCACGCATGGTTTCATCTAGCAGATACTTTTCGGTCACTTGCTCATACATCCAATCGGCAACCACGTCTGAGGTGGCGTCGTAGCCAAACAAATAATCAACCGTTGCCGCAAGCTCTAGCCCACCTTTGTAACCGTGGCGCTGAATAGACTCAATCCATTTTGGATTGACCACCCGCCCCCGGAACACCCGTCGGGCTTCATCTTTGAGGTCACGTACTTTGACACGCTGCGGGTCGGCATTGTCACCAAAGAACTGGCGCGGCTGTTTGCCAGACAGCGCCCGAATAGACGCGATCATGCCGCCGTGATACTGCAAATAGTCATCCGAGTCGAAAATATCGTGTTCGCGATTGTCCTGATTTTTGACCGCCACGCTCACGCCGCTCAGCACATGTTTGAACGTGTCGCGCATGTCTAACCCGTAGGTGTCATTGTCATAAGCATAGCCGCCCCAATTGACATACGCTGTGGCAAAGTCGTTTTCATCTTGCCAATTGCGTTCATCAAT
>JAHDBW010000441.1 GCA_020630175.1 Anaerolineales bacterium | reverse complement strand
TCAGGTGTCAGGTGTCAGGTGTCAGGTGTCAGGTGTCAGGTGTCAGGTGTCAGACGCTAGGCTGATGCGCACGGCCAGTCAAGTTAGGCAAAGTAGCCTAGAGCCAGACGGATACGGCTTTCCACATCGTCTGGAGCGTCTTTTGGAATGTTTTGGAGTGCCGTTTGGGCTTCAACTAAGCTGTAGCCTAGCGCGGTGAGCGCGGCAATCACTTCGGTGTCGGTTTCATCAACAAGCGACGAGCCACCCAAATTAGCAAAATCTGTTTTGAGCTTGCCACGCAAGTTGAAGATAATTTTTTCGGCGGTCTTTTTACCAACCCCCGGCACGCGTGAAATAATGCCCGCCTCTTCCGTTGCCACCGCTTGGCGCAGCAGATCTGGCGAGAGCGTGGAAATAATCGCCAAGGCTAGCTTCGGCCCGATGCCTGAAACGCTAAGACAGGTTTCATACATGGTGCGTTCTTCTTCGGTTTTGAAGCCAAATAAGGTGAGCGAGTCTTCACGCACCACTAAGTGCGTAAACAGACTAATGGTGCGGCCAATGCCAATACTGCCATCAAACACAGAAGACGGCACCAACACGCGCATGCCCACCCCACCCACTTCAACAATTACAGTGTCATCATCAAAGCTAAGTACGGTTCCGCGGATTGAGGCGATCATAAGGATTTTGCTTGGGGATTAGTGAATGAAAACGCGCGACGGTGTTCTAAAGGGCCATCACGCGTAATTGTTTTAGCGTAACCAGCTTTGCGTTTGCATGCTGTGCAGGTGGCACACCGCAACGGCTAACGCATCGGCGGCGTCATCTGGGCGGGGGATTTTTTCTAGCCCCAGCAAGGTCTTGACCATTTGCTGGACTTGCGGCTTCTTCGCCCCACCATAGCCACACACGCTTTGCTTGACTTGCATCGGCGTGTATTCACCCGGCGCTAGACCGTTATCAGCCATTGCCAAGATAGCCACACCGCGTGCTTGCGCCACAGTAATTGCAGTAGAGACATTGCGTGAGAAAAATAACTTCTCAATGCCCCCGCTGACTGGTTTATGTTCTTTAATCAGATCATCTAACTCACGATAGATCATCTGTAAGCGCTCATGCATCGGCGCTGAGGCAGGTGTGCTCACCACGCCATAGGCCACCGCATGCAAGCTGCTACCAACTTGTTTGACAAACCCATAGCCGGTAGTTGCCGTGCCAGGGTCAATGCCTAGAATAATATCTGTCATATAGCTGTAAGGCGCAGTGTTGCATAACCAGCGTTACGCATTACCCCTTACAAAGTTGACTATGCTGCTTCTAGCGCTGCAATCACGGCATCGGTCAACTCTAGGTTGTGATACACGTTTTGAACATCATCAAGTTCTTCAAGCTTTTCAATAGTATTTAAAACTTGCATGGCTTGCGCTGGATCTAACGCCATCATATTCTTTGGCTCCATGCGCAACATGGCATCGTCTGGGTCGTGCCCAGCATCAGCCAAGCCAGATGCAATCTCACCATAGGCAGAAATTGGACCGGTGATTTCAATCACTTCCGCGTCCCAGACCACATCTTCTGCGCCAACTTCAAGCGCGAGTTCAAAGGCTGCTTCTTCGTCGAGGTCGCCAGTCAAAATTGTGAAGTATGACTTACGCTCAAACTGCCAAGACACCGAGCCGTTTTCGCCCATATTGCCGCCATATTTGTTGAATACAGCACGCACATCTGAAACAGAACGCCGCTTATTGTCCGTCACACATTCCACAATCACAGCAATACCGTGATTTGCATAGCCTTCATAGCTAATCTCATCAAACGCGACGCCGTCCTTGTCTTCACCGGTGCCCCGTTTGATGGCGCGCTCGATGTTGTCTTTGGGCATATTAGCGGCGCGGCCTTTCTCAATTGCCAAGCGCAAGCGGATGTTGGTGTCCGTATCGCCCCCGCCTTCCCGCGCTGCAATCGCGATATCTTTAGCGAGCTTGGTGAACAATTTACCGCGCTTTGCGTCTTGTGCACCTTTACGATGTTTGATGTTGGCCCATTTACTATGTCCAGCCATGAATTACCTCGGAATAAAAAATGTTTTGCTGTTCAAATTATAGAACATAAATGTTGTACTGG
>JAHDBW010000440.1 GCA_020630175.1 Anaerolineales bacterium | reverse complement strand
AGGCCGCATCGGGCTGAAGCCACGACGCTACTTGTCGAGAAAAGCCCTTTGGGCTCCAACTGCTAGAAAATAACGACAACCGCATCTCAACCGGTCGCGCAAAGCCTAAAGACTGAGCCCAGCGGGCTTCACGCAGCGGGTAGCACGGTGGCTTTAGCCCCGTGTGGGCTAAGTTACATCAATAACTTTCTTATCCAGAACTCAGGCTAATAAGAAAACATCCGTGTTCCCCCGTATCCGTGTTAAGATTCCCCAACACCCATCAATTAGACCCCCATCCTACTTTGTCAGATAGAAATCAGCCTCTTTTGCCGTACACTATAAATAACTAGAAATCTCTGTTTGGTATACTGCCAAACGGAAGGCTCTTCTACGACCCTGTGTAATTTTATAGACCGCACGTGCGGGAATACGTACTCAAAAGGAGACACACCTCAGATGGCTAACATTCTTAGCAAAGTAAAAACGCTTATCAACGCCAACCTGCATTATTTGGTAGACCAAGCCCTAAAAACCAACAGCTTGGCCGTGATTGATCAATACATCCGCGAAGTTGAAAACAACCTCGCCGACCTTGAAGATGCCGCCGCAACCGTGGGTGGTGAAGTGAAAACCATCCAACGCCGCTTGAATGACCAAGAGCAAAAAGCCGATGAACTAGACCGCGCCATCGACGCGTTCCTCACTGAAGGCAATGAAGCTGCTGCCGTGGCTGCGCAAAGCAAGCTCAACAGCACCTCACGCTTGGTAGAAACCTATCAAGAACAAGTTGGCCGCCAACGCACAGAATTCCAAACCCTGCTAGATGCTAAGGTCAAACTGGAAGCCCGCTTAGAAACAATGCGCCAAGAACGCGAAGAACTAGGCGCATTGCTGGAACTTGCCAAGAGCAAAGAAGCCACCAACAAAGCCGTGCGCAACCTAGATAACCTTATGGGCTCTGGTGATAGCGACATTAGCGGCATTGCCGAAAGCATCCGCTCCCGTTTGGACAAAGCATCAGCCGCCGGGGAAATCCGCGCTGCCAGCCTAGACCAACAAATGGACGACGTGCTAGAACGCGGCATGCTGAACTCTCAATTGGCCGAACGCCGCAAGAAACTAGGTCTGTAATCTCGTTTGACCAAACTCCGCACTGAATTACAGGAGCAAGCTAAAAGCTCCATCATTCAACATGCGCTGTTCCGCTGGGAAAATGCGGTGGTCATTGCGGCGACAATTCTGTTGACGCTGTGGCTGCCGCAACCCTTTGCCTGGTGGCCGCGCATTGGCTGGCCGGTGCTGGGCACGTTAGCCGTGCTAGCGCTATTTGCCTCCAGCCTTACCGACATCGAAGCCAACGCCAAACTGCTACTCAAGCTCTATCAACAGCGCTTTGATACCAGCCGCATCCGTGACAATGAAATGCGCGGCGATGTGCGCAAGGCGTTAGAGTATCAAAAACGCATTGAGCAGCAAATCAACCAGCGCAAAGACACCCGCATCAAAGGCCGGCTAGAAGCCACTGCCACTGAAATCACCGAATGGGTTAGCAACGTGTATACGTTGGCCTCGCGCATCGATCGGCATCGTAATGACAAACTGCTGCTAGAAGAGCGCCACGAACTCCCCAAAGAAATTGACGCCCTCATCGCTAAGCGCGACCAGACCAAAAACGAAACGCTCAAAGCACAGATGAATGACGTCATTGCCAGCAAGACTAATCACTGGCAGTCGATTCAAGACCTAGATGTGCGCATGCAGCAAGCAGCGCTCCAACTGGATCAAAGTATTACCGCGCTGGCAACCATCTACAGCCAGATTCAACTGATCGACGCGCAAAGCGTGAACAGTGGGCGCGCCAAGCGTTTACAAGGCGATATTCAAGAGCAAGTGGCCCAGCTTGGCGACTTGGTCGAAAGCATCAACGATGTGTACAACACGTAGCAGCGCGTATGGCAAAGGTTGATGTCACCACCCAAATTGATATTGAAAAGCCCGTGGCAATCGTCGCCGCGTATGCAGCGAACCCGGACAACGTGCCGCATTGGTATGTCAACATCAAGTCCGTAGAATGGAAAACTGAGCCGCCATTGGCGTTGGGCTCACGAGTGGCATTTGTGGCAACATTTATGGGC
>JAHDBW010000439.1 GCA_020630175.1 Anaerolineales bacterium | reverse complement strand
GTCTGGCACCCAAACGTAGCCATCAGCGTCGATGATGAACACTTCGCGGCGGCCGTGGTCAGGTTGGTCACGGGTGGCGTCTAAGATGGTGTAGCCCAGTTCGCGGGCTTTGGCCTCGGCCGCATCTGGATCGCAGCCATGCACGCGGAATTCCGCGCCAATGCCGCGCACGCTCACGCCGGAAACGTATTTGCCAAGGGGATGCTTGTCATAGGTGTGGTCGCTGTGCAGCATCCACTGGTGATTTTGCCAACGCACAATGCTGATGTCTGGATCAGAATAAATAAACGCTACGCCCAGCACTTCACGGTGAAACTCAACCGCTTTTGCCATATCTTGTACTTGTAAGTTGATCTGAAAGCCAGTCAGCGCTTTCCCGAACTCATCTGGCGGCATAAAGGGATCGCCAATTCGTTTTTTCATTGTGAATGTCCTCCTGAATATGGATAGCGGATAGATGATGCGCTGCGCGCTTGAAGATAGAAGAAAATCCCTTAGACACCTACGTTACTACGGTGAAAAACGGTTCTAACCCCTATCTGCTCTCATCTATCCGATTGAGATACCTCAGATTGTACCCAAGCTTGGTAGCCTCACAACATCCAATCTTGACAATACAGGCCATACCAATCTATCGTTGCATCATGTTACACCGCTCTACATATGCCGCATTGCCCGGCTTACAGCTAGATCGTACGCTTGCGCATCCTTTACATCGTCAGCTCTATGACGCGCTGCGTCTGCTTATTTTGCGAGGTCAACTCTCCGCTGGTGAGCGCCTGCCGCCAACGCGCACGCTATGTGCTGAGCTAGATATTTCACGCAGTACGGTGGTGACAGCGATTACCCAACTAACCCATGAAGGCTATTTGGAAGGCACGCCCGGCCGTGGAACATTCATCGCGCAAGCGCTGCCCGACTCAATGCTAACGACAGCAACGCCGGTCAATCCAGCCCTTGCAAACACCCGTTTGCCACGGCAGATTGCGCTCTCGCCACGCGGCCAGATGCTTATTCAAGACCAATCACCGGTGCATGCTGAAGTCCGAATCTTTCAGCCCGGTTTGCCAGAAACAGATCAGTTTCCAATGACCGTTTGGCAGCGGATTATCACGCGTATCCTCAAAGATCACCGGCAAGCGGATTTGCAATACAACAGCGCCGCCGGTTACCTGCCATTACGCGAAGCAATTACCGACCATGTGCGCCTGACCCGGGGCGTCATTTGTACGCCAGAACAGGTAATTATCACGACTGGTATGCAGCAAGCCGTCTTTCTGACGGCCCAACTGCTGATGCAGCCCAACGATAAAGTGCTGATTGAAAACCCCGGCTATATGGGCGCGCGTGCCGCGCTTTGGGGCGCTGGCGCACAGCTCGTTCCAGTGCCAGTTGACCAAGACGGCATGGATGTTTCCGCCGGAATAGCCCTTGAGCCGGCCGCCAAGTTAGCTTATATCTCGCCGTCACATCAGTACCCGGTTGGCGGCACGCTCACCCTAGCACGGCGTATGCAGTTATTGGAATGGGCCGACCAAGCCAACAGCATGCTGATTGAAGATGATTACGACAGTGAGTTCCGCTACAAAGGCCATCCTTTAGCGTCTTTACAAAGCTTGGATCAAAACCAACGCGTAGTTTATATTGGGACGTTTAGCAAAACATTATTTCCCGGCTTGCGGCTAGGGTATGCGATTGTGCCACCGGCACTGAGCCACGCCTTTGCCGTCGCCCGCAATAACATTGACCGCGGCTCGGAGTGGCTCTCGCAGTTGGCGCTCAATGCCTTTATTCGGGAGGGCCATTTTGTGCGCCATATTCGCCGGATGCGCACGCTGTATGCCCAGCGCCAGCAAGTGCTAATCGAAGCCCTGCAAACCGACTGCGCCCCATGGATTAGCGTGGAACCAGCCCCAGCCGGGCTACATCTGCTCGGGCGTTTCAAAGTTGACTTAGACGCAGAAGCGGTTTTCAATGCGCTGTTGGATGTCGGCATTTCTGCGCCGCCGCTTTCCCGTTACAGCATTACGCCATTAGCGCGCGATGGTCTCGTCTTTGGCTATGCCGCCGTTGATGAAGGCACTATTCGCGCATCTGTCAAAAAAATCCGCAAAGTTCTGGAG
>JAHDBW010000438.1 GCA_020630175.1 Anaerolineales bacterium | reverse complement strand
TGCCAATTTTGATCACTGGCGAAAGTCCTAATTAGCGAAAATTAGATAGAACCCAATACCTTTTACCTTTCACCTAAAAAAACATGTTATTTGTAATTCACTCACACGACAAAAAAGACGGTCTCCCAATTCGCCAAGCAACGCGTGCAGCGCATTTAGAACACCTTAAAACCATCATCGACAACATCGTCTTTGCTGGGCCAACGCTCAGCGAACACGGCGAAGCGGGATATATGAATGGCTCGGTCATCATTGTGGACTTTGCAGATCAAGCTGCGGCTGATGCATTCGTCGCCAATGATCCATACACCAAAGCAGGCTTGCCCGGCAGTTGCACCGTACAGCCAATTATGCAGGCGTTGCCGAAGAAGTAAGGTGGTGTGTTAGTGGGTTGGTGGGCTAGTCTGTTACAACGTTACCCGCAAACAAACTAGCAAACCAATAAACTATCCAACCACTCTCGGAGGAATCATGTCTGAAGACACCACACCAAACGACTGGAAACACAACGGCATCCGTATCGTGAAGAAAAACGATATGGATATGAACACCCCGCAAACTGAAGGAATGTCACGCGCGGCAGCGATTACGCATGCCTCGGCTGGGGCAGCCAAGCTTTGGGCGGGCACGGTCTCAATTCGGCCAGACGTCAAAACAGGGGCGCATCATCATGGTGATTTGGAGAGCGTAATTTACGTGATCAAAGGCCGCGCCCGCATGCGCTGGGGCAATGAGCTGGAATTCACTGCCGAAGCTGGCCCTGGCGATTTCATCTTTGTGCCGCCTTATGTGCCGCATCAAGAAATCAATGCAGACCCCGATCAGGTCTTGGAATGCGTGCTGGTACGCAGCGGCCAAGAGCCCATTGTGGTCAATCTAGACATTCCAATGGTCGATGACCCAGAAACGGTTGACTGGGCGCATAACGATGGCTTCCATCAAGAACCACAGTGCGACTAAGTGAAAACCCACTATGATCTGATCGTGGTTGGGCTGGGCGCAATGGGTGCAGCGACGCTGTATCAGGCCGCCAAACGCGGGGCGTCGGTGCTGGGCATTGATCGTTTTGATCCCCCACATACGCACGGCTCAACGCATGGCGAAACGCGCATTACGCGCTTAGCCGTGGGCGAAGGGCCGCAGTATGTGCCACTGGTCAAACGCTCACACGACATTTGGCGTGAACTTACGGCAGCCACGGGGCAAGAACTGCTCTACCTGAGCGGCCTACTGACGGTCGCGCCCAACGTCAGCGGTGGTGGCGCTGGGCACTTTGGCGATTTTGTTGAACTTTCAGCTAATGTTGCCGCCAATTACGGGTTGCCAGTTACGCGCATGACCGCTGCTGACGTGCGCAACACCTATCCCATTTACAACGTTTCTGATGACTACAACGCCTTGCTAGACCCTAATGGGGGCGTGGTAGATTGTGACAACGCTGTGGCGGTACAACTGCAACAAGCCCAAGCCCTAGGCGCAACTGCACTGATGAATACGCAGGTGATGTCTGTCAACAAAACTGCCATTGGAAACGAAGTGATCACGGCGCAAGGCACATTTACAGCTAGTAAAGTGGTCAACGCCACGGGGAGCTGGCTCAAGTCTTTCATCCCCGCTGACCGCCATGCTTACTTCCGCATTACGCGCCAAGTCATTTATTGGTTTGGGGTTGATGATCCAACGCTATTTCAGCCAGACCGTTGCCCGGGCGTGATTTGGCCGGGGCCGACAGATGATGACTATTTGGGCGGCTTCCCAATGTTGCCTAATCGAACGCCGGGCTTGAAAGTTCTTACCGAGCGTCGCGTACATGAGTACGACCCAGACACCGTCAATCGGAACGTACCGCCAGAAGAAATTGAAGACTTTGTGAATGTGGTGCTGAAAGATCGTATTCAAGGCTTACAGCTTGATAACTGCCTGCATGCCAAAGTCTGCCTCTACACAGACACGCCCGATGACCACTTCATCATCGATACGCATCCAGATAACCAAAATATGATGGTCGTTTCGCCTTGTTCTGGGCATGGGTTCAAGCACTCTGCTGCCATTGGTGAGAGCTTGGCGCAATGGAGCCTAGACGGCCAGAGCGAAATTGATCTGAGCGCATTTGCTTGGAAATAAA
>JAHDBW010000437.1 GCA_020630175.1 Anaerolineales bacterium | reverse complement strand
CGCAGTCCGGTGCTGTCACCAACAGAGATATAGTCGTCAATCGCGCTCCCGATGATGGCTGGGCCGTAAGCCTGCCCCACAGCGTAAATCACAAGTGCGCCGAGGGTCAGCAGTAATAAGCGCGACTGCCCGCGCAGGTACGACATCAGTCGTAGAAAAATTTGCCAATCTGTTTGTGTACGCATGTTAGTCATCCAATTGAGAGTTGGCAATTGAGACGTACAGCGGGCTGGTCTCAAGCAATTCGGTGTGTGTGCCTTGCGCCACCACGCGTCCCTTATCAATCACCAGAATGATATCGGCGTGTTTGACCGTGCTAATGCGCTGCGCAATGATGAAGGCCGTGTGGCGCTTCAGGTAAGGATCAAGCGCCGCTCGCAGGTTGACTTCGGTCTCAGCATCAACCGCGCTCATTGAGTCGTCAAAAATGAGGATACTCGGCTCCACGACCAGCGCCCGTGCGATGGCTATCCGCTGCCGCTGCCCCCCGCTCAGCCCTTTGCCACCTTCGCCTAACACGGTCTCATAGCCCGCATCGAGCGTCATAATAAAGTCGTGCGCTTGGGCAGTTTTTGCGGCGGCAATCACCTGTTCATCGGTAGCCTCTGGATTGCCGTAGCGAATGTTATCGGTAACGGTGCCGCTAGCAAGGCGCACGCTTTGCAGCACCACACCAATGCCATGCCGCAGCGAGTCCAGATCGTACTCGCGCACGTCAATGCCATCGACCAGCACCCGGCCTTCTGTGGCTTCATAAAACCGTGAAATCAAATTGAGAATGGAACTTTTGCCACTGCCCGTTGGGCCAAGCAACGCAACCGTTGCGCCAGCTGGTACCGTCAGGTCGAGATCGTACAGCGTGCCAAGCGCTTGACCGGGATAGTGGAAGTGAATATTTTCAAACGTCACCTGACCGGGCGCATCACTAGGGAGGAATACGGGCGTGGCGGCGTTATCGATTTCGTTTTCGGTATCTAAAATTTCAAAGATGCGCTTACCAGAGGCTTGGGCACGCGCCAGCTGTTGCGACAAGCCCCCAATTTGGAAGATCGGCTCAACGAGGTAAGCCAAGTAACTGTTGAAGGCAATGAGCGTTCCCAATGAAAGATGGTTATCAATCACACGCTGGCCGCCGTACCAGATCACAATCAAGGTTGCGATGCTGGTTAGAAAGAAGATCGTGGGGAAGCCCAGCGAAAAGATATTTGTGATGGTGACGTTGGCGTCATACAGCAGCTTGTTTTGATCGTCATAGCGCTTGAACTCACGCGGTTCACTGGTAAAACCTTTGACCACGCGGATGCCTGACAGCGTCTCTTGCAAAATGTTATTCAGCTGCCCTAAGTTGCGCTGCACGGTGCCAAACAACGGCCCCATCCGGCTAAAAATCAGCACGAACAATAGAATGATGACTGGAAAAACTGCCATCGCGGCCAGCGCCAATTGCCAATCTGTAATCAGCAAAATAGTCAGGCTGCCAAAGAATGTGATCAGCGCGCTCACCAATTGCAAAATCCCTTGGGCAAAGAATGTGCGTACGCCTTCCACGTCTGAGGTCGTGCGCGTCATCAGTTGGCCGACGTTATGCGTGTCATGATATGAAAACGACAGCCGCTCTAGCTTGGCGAAAATCTGATTGCGCAGGTCATAGGCAACGCCTTGCGAGGCCGTTTCAGACCAATAGGTATTGGTAAAACTGAAGATGCCCCGAACAATTGCAATGCCCAACAACAGCGCAGTCGCCAGCCAAATGGCATTGAGCGCGCGCGGCGTGATGCCATCATCAATCAGATATTGCACCGCTTGCGGATACACAAGATTGCTGGCGGTAACGAGAATCATCGAGAAAAACGCACCAATGGAAAGCCGCAAATACGGCTTCATATAGGTAAGACCACGGGTAATAACATTCATATTTAGACAGTTATACTAATAGCAAAGCGAGATTTACGAGGATCATAGTTCATGTCAGTTGGAACCGGCGATTTCAAACAATTTTTATACGCCTGCCGCGATGGCGATCTTGAAACCGTGCAGTATTGGGTGCGGCGCGGGGCGGCGATCAATTTTTTGCACGCTGAGTTTTTGTTCACGCCATTTCATATTGCGTTACGCAATCAGCATCTAGACGTTGTGCGTTACTT
>JAHDBW010000436.1 GCA_020630175.1 Anaerolineales bacterium | reverse complement strand
CATAAGCATCCCTCACCAACGCCGAAAGCATCTGATGCAACAGCGTTGCAAACGCCACGGCTGAATATGAATTCCGCGTGCGCACCCACCAATCTAACTGCGAAAACTGGCCGCGCACAATATAGCGCGTTAGGATCTCTAACGGGATTTTTGGCGTTGCATCTGGGAATGCCTGTAACAGTGATCCCTCTAAATTCTGGCGGGCCCGTTCATAAACCTTACGCATAATCAGGTCAGCATCGCGAGCCTGTGTAAATGCCTCATAAATCGCACCGCCTTCTTGCTGGCCTAACTGAGTCATAAAATTGACCATTGCCGGTTGCGGCGCATCCCCTACCAACTCGGCCCGTGACAACACCCACAGTTGCATCTGTGCCACCAAATCATCATGATGATCAATCAACAAATCGTCTTTGCTTTGGTAATGCAAATAGAAGGTTGAACGGCCTAAATTTGCCCGCTCGGTGATGTCTTCGATCGTGACTTTGTCATACCCTTTGTCTTGAATCAGTTGCATCAACGCCTTGTGTAGCAAGAAGCGCGTGCGCAGGACGCGCCGGTCAAGTTTCTTCTCTTCAGTCATGTAAACAAGCTTATCACGCAGGTATTTTGCGTTTATAGACAATCTGGCAACATTGTCTAGTTCTGAACAGAACCGCCACCTTGCATAGTGATTTATCCCGTAATTCTTCTTATGCTTTTGACACATCATCGGCCCAATTTCGGGTAGCGGTTTACGCAATTCACAAGGAATTTCACCATGAAACATCATCAGCGTGCCTTCTGGCGCAGTCACTTTGCCATCATCACCTTTACTGTCTTTGTCGTTGGCCTTGGCACCATCTTGCTCAGCCAACAGGCATCAATATTTGCCCTAGGCATCACCGCCTTGATCGTGGCGCACGTTGCGGCCTTTGGCGGGCTGTTCTTATTTGGCGGTGGCTGGATTGCTAGCAAATTACATAGTCGCAAGCAAACCCAAACAGAGGTTGACCATGCATAACCAATTCAAGACATTACAGCCAACAAGTGCCTTGCTGATTTTTTCCACGTCATTGATTTACGGCACACTAGGCTATTCGATTGCGCCGCCAATCCTAACAATTTTCTAGAAATGCATGGCATTGGGACATAAATCGCCCATAGGAATGTCATGAAGTCCGCTGTAAACTAACACTCTGCGGCGGACTTCGCTGTAAACGCATCAGAGGCCGGTCTTTTATGAAAATTGCAGCCATCTATGACATTCATGCCAATCTACCTGCCTTACAAGCAGTTTTAGACGACATTGAACAATGCAATGTAGATCTCGTCATTGTTGGTGGCGATGTCATCGCCGGTCCAATGCCATCTGCGACGCTAGCAGCGCTGCAAAATTTTGCCCGGCCAATGCAGTTTATTCTGGGCAATGCAGAAGCAGAACTGTTGCGTTGCGTTGCGGGTGCGCCCATCAACGGCCTGACTGAGCGTGCCGATGCAGAAGCCCGCTGGCAGGCAAGCGTCTTGTCAACGCCAGAAATAGACTTCATTGCAAGTTGGGCAAACATAATTTCGCTACACGTCGCTGGCCTTGGCGAAGTTTTGTTTTGCCATGCCACACCGCACAGCAATATTGAAATCTTCACTACACAATCAGACGCCGCGCGACTGCGCCAACTCTTTCAGCCACTGACCGCAGACTACGTGATTTGTGGTCACACGCATATGCCATTTCAAAGAACGCTTGATGATTTGCAAATTATCAATGCGGGCAGTGTCGGCATGCCATTTGGCAAAACTGGCGCAGACTGGCTTCTGATCGATGCCGCACCACAGCTTAGGCACACTGACTACGATCTAAACGCAGCCGCCCGCGTCATTAGCGCCAGCAACTATCCCGAAGCGACTGAATTTGCGACCAATAATGTCTTACAATCCCCGTCTCAGGCCCAAGCACTGACGTTTCTTAGCCATTTTGAAACCATTCAAATCAACGCCAGCTAATTTTGTTGGCGCTTATAGAGAGCCTCTTATATGACCACATTGAAAATGTACCAAGTCGATGCGTTCGCAAAAGCGCGTTTTAGCGGCAACCCCGCCGCAGTTGTGCCTTTAGACGCCTGGTTACCAGAGCCGGTGATGCAAAACATTGCCAGTGAAAACAACTTGTCTGAAAC
>JAHDBW010000094.1 GCA_020630175.1 Anaerolineales bacterium | reverse complement strand
GCTATCTAACCAAAATGTAAAGTTGCGGCAGCGGTAATTGCCCTGCATCAACCAGCAAAGTAGTAGTGGTATATATGTTTGGTTCCTTAGCGCCTTCTCCGATTGAAATTATTTGGGTCATTGTCTCAACTGTGCTGTTTATATTGTTACTCAGCGCGTATATTCTGACGTACAGACTCGCCCCGAAAACGCCCACGCAGGCCAGCGTGATTGTCAACACTGGGTATACGTTGATGGGCTTGCTGTTGCTGGCCGTATTGGGCGGTGCTTGGATCACGTTGCTGGCGGCCATTGAACGAGGGGATAAGTTACCAACGTTAATCGCACGCCAGAGTTTGATGTTAATAGCAGCAACCGCGCTTGTGGTTGGCTTGGGTATTTTGCTAACCGGCTGGCGATTAGGTCAGCGCAAGTGGCAGCACCATAAGGCTGAGAAAGCGCGGTTAAACGGCGGCGCTGCGGCATCTGCAAAGTCACGTTTGCAATCTGCAACGGATGTGAATCCTAAGCCTGATCCCGCAGCCGCCACGCCCTTGCACTCTGTACTGATTGTGGATGATGATCCGCATATTGTGCACTTACTAGAAAAAATCCTCTATAAAGCAGGCTATAACGTCCGCACGGCAACCGATGGTGAAGAAGCCCTATCGGCGGTACTCACCGCTGCGCCAGATGTAATCCTGGCTGATTTAGTGATGCCAGAAACAGACGGCTTTGGGTTTATTGAGCAAATGCGCTTTCTGCCAGAAACAGAAAAGCTGCCGATCATTGTGGTTACCGCAAAAATGCTCAAGACTGGCGAAAAACGCTGGCTAGACCAACGCGCAATTGCTGTATTACAAAAAGATAATTTGAAGTCTGAGATTTTGCTGGAATCGGTCTCAGCGGCGATTGAAATGGATGCTGATGTCTATGCGCTCCCCGCTTAATTAGCGCATGGCAAGTTCCTCACTTACAGAGTTGAAGATAGCTTCTGCAAAGCTGTCTGATTTGCAGCTGTTAAGCACCCAAAGCTTTCTCAACGGCATTGGGTTTGCGATCCTTACCGCCGTTGGGCACGCGGTTTTTCTGGCTGAATTTGGTGCCGAGTGGCTGCCGTATGTGTTCATTGCGGTTGCTGTTTTAGCGCCAGTGCTGTCTTTTGTTTTTGACAGCATTGAACGCAATGTTTCGGTAAGGCTGCTGGTTTGCACAACCATGTTGTTTCTAACCAGCTTGTTCTTTGTCTGGTGGGGGCTACTGGAATATACCGCTGTAAAGTGGGTGCCCTTCGCTATCATCTTGTTCTTTTATTTGTTGGATCCCTATACCGTGGTGGTGTCTGGCATTCAGTCTAGCCTGCTGTTTACGCTCAGAGAAATGAAAGACAAAGCGCCGATTATTATGGCGCTAGAGATGAGCGGAATCATTCTAGTTGGGCTTTCAATGCGGGTGTTGCTACAGGCATTTGGTAGCGAAACAAATTTGTTGCTCTTGGGCGGTAGTGCAGCGGCGTTGCAAGTCATTCTTATTATTGTCACAACCGGCCGCCGGCCTAAGATTTTTTCGGAACAGAAGAAAAAAGATCTAGCGACTGAGAAACCATCAGCGAATGCCTTTGCGCTTTTGCGCAAGCCCTTTGTACGCACAGCTTTTATTTATCAGTTGCTGTCTGAGTTTGGCACACAGCTGACAATGTACATTTATTTGTTTCATGCTGGCCGATACTTTCTCAATGACAGCGTTGGACTGACGAACTTTTTTGGCAATTTCATAACGGTCTGGCCCATTCTATCGATTGTATTTTTGGTGTTAATCACGCCACGGTTGCTCAAGAGTTGGGGCTTAGGGGCGGGGCTGTTAGCCAATCCGCTTGGCGTTCTGCTGGCCTGTGCGGCATTACTGATTGCAATAACGTTTTTTCCAACCGAGCTGACAATGATCTTCTTGCTTGGGGTCTCCATCCGATTAGTCGATGTGATTTTTACATTTTCTTCAACGGCCATCTCAACAACCACAATTTACCAAGTTATCCCTGTTGAAGATCGTGTCGCGGCAATCGGGCTTATTAATGGCGTTAGCATTCCGCTGGGGAATGGCTTGGCAGGCGTTGTCACGCTCGTATTTGTGTCTATCTCAGTATTGACTGAGGCGCATTTGCTACTGTTTACAGTTCTTGTGTGTCTATTATGGAGCGTCCTTGGTTTGACCACTTACCGTCAATATGCGGCAACTTTGAAGCAACGGCTTACAAAGCGCAGTATTGGCACCGGGGAGACGCTCGACCTGACTGACCCGCATGCGCTGCAAATTGTTACTAGCTTTGTAGAAGGGCATGACCTTAGCCAGATCCGGCTGGCGCTGGAACTATTAGCAAAAAACGCACCGGATATCTATCGGGTTCAGTTAGAAAAATTGCTTACGCATGAACGCATTGACGTTCGGCTAGAAGCCGTTTCGCAAATCGAAGCCCTAAAGCTTGAAAATGTAGATGACAAGCTGATTCAAATTGTGAAATGGACAAAGTCACCAGCGTTGAAGGGGGCGGCTTTACGGGCCCTGCTGGCAATTAGCCCCATCAAACATAATGGCCTAGTGCGTGAACATTTGCACAGTCCGGAAAGCGTTGTCCGCCAGAGCGCCATGATTGCGCTATTGCGTTATGGCGGCATTGAAAGCAATGTGGTGGCTGGACAACTGCTCTTGGAAATCGAAAAGAGTAAGACGGTGGCCGATCAGGTCTTGGTGGCTGAGGTGCTGGCTGAAATTGGCGACTCGAACTTCTTTGAGCCGCTGTTGTCTCGCTTGCGCAGCCCGCATAACGAAGTGCGCCAATCGGCGCTACAGGCGGCTGGGCGGTTGCGCCACCAGCGTTTGTTGCCGGATGTGATTGCAAACCTAGATATGCCTGCGGTGCGGTCGGCTGCGGTGGCGGCGCTGAGCAACTACGGTGGGCGACTTGTGCCTATGACGCGCGATGCGTTGCAAAATACGTGGGCATTTTCACCGGAAAATCGCGCGCGGTTTATTCGCGTTATTGGCTTACAAGACCCAACTGCGGCACAGCGCTTGTTGCTGCCGCACATTTGCTATGAAGATGACCTTGTCCGCGCGACTATTCTGCGGACGCTGCGTACCACCGGTTATCAAGCTGAAGCGGCGGAGATACCCACTGTGAACGCCGCCCTGCAAGTTGAAATCGAGCGCGCAGCAACGATACTGAATCTGAAGCATGCAGTGGGGACTGTGCCCGCATTTGCGCTGTTGCAAGATGCGCTTGACCATAATCTTGAACAGGCAAAAGTGGCTGTTTTTACCTTACTTTCTTTTTTGTATAACTCACGTACAATTTGGAAGGCACAAGGGCAACTTAAGTCAGCGGATGTGCAAGAGCTGTCTATGGTGCTAGAAACCTTAGACGTTGTATTGAGTAGTGTGCATAGAAAATTGATTATGCCGCTAATAGAGCCTAAAATGGAGTTGGGTCAACGCTTAGCTGCGCTTGATAAGCTTGTGGCAGTGGAATCTTTGTCACAAGACGATGGATTGCGGCGCATTATTGGAAATTGGCCAGACGACTGGACGCGTGCCTGTGCAATTAGGGGCGTTCAATTGGCCAAATTAAATAGCCTGCGATTGGCGCTCAATCGGGTAGGGGCTGAAGACGAAAATTCTTGTAGCAGAGAAACTGCACGTGCGGAAATACCGCATTTTCAGTCTAATGCGACAAAGAGACAAGACACTATGTTAACCATTGAAAAAGTTGCTTTATTAAGAGCAGCGAGCATTTTTGCTGAAACGCCAAATAACGTTTTAGCGTCAGTGGCCCAAGTCACAAAGACCATTGAACTCAAGGCTGAAGAGCAGTTCATTACCGAAGGTGACACAGCGAGTGAAATGTATATCATCCTAGACGGTGTGGTCGAAGCCCGCAAGAATGGCAAGCCAATTATTCGGCTAAGCAAAGGTGACACCGTCGGGGAATTAGCGATTTTTACTGGCGAAATGCGTAGTTCAGACGTTGTTGCTGTTGAACCAACGTTATTGTTTAGTATTCAACGCGAAGCACTACAAGAACTGATGGCCGACCGACCAGAAATTGCACAAGGCGTGATTAGCGCACTAAGTCATCGGGTTCAACAACAAGGCGCTCTCCTAGCGACAAGTACAAAAAATAGCTAACGTAAGCGACATCATTGATAATGACACATCCTGACGCCGCAGGCGCAATCCATTGGGCGCTCTCCCTTATACGAGAGTCTTTGCCGTCTTCATGCACGTATCATAATCTGGAGCATACGCGTGAAGAGGTAATGGTGAATGCAGTCCGCTTAGGGCAGCTAACTAACCAGCCGCCCGCTAATTTAGAATTGTTGGAAGTGGCCGCTGCTTTCCATGATGTGGGTTTTACCGTATCTACACAGCAGCATGAGCTGCACGGCATGCGTATTGTTGCCGAAATATTACCGTCTTTTGGGTTTGATGTAGAAGCAGTGACCGTTATCATGGGCATGATTATGGCAACTAGTCTCGCCCATCAACCACAGAATCAACTTGAAGCGCTGCTGGCTGACGCAGATCTAAGCGTGCTTGCCGCTGATAATTTCTTAGACCGTAACCACGATTTGTATAGAGAATTACTAGGGCAGGGGCATCCCTATACGCTCAAGTCATGGACTGAAGCCCAAATCTCTTTTGTTGATAACTACACGTTTTATACGCCTGCCGCGCAAATTTTATTCAATCCCCATAAAGAAAAAAACCTCGCGTTATTGTCGGAAAAATTAGAAAAGCTGTCTGCAGATTAAATAGCTGTTCAGTTTGGTGATTGTAAATTGCTACTGAATATGGGCGAAATGTAAAGCTAGCCGCTAAGAATTTACAGAATTGCCCGATTATTTGTGTAAAGCGCAGCAATATTGCCGGTTTTGCCCGAACATCAGTGCCGGTAGCCCCTACAATTTAGTTCAATCTTACTGATATGCATGAGCAACACTATGAATGAACTATCTTCAACCACTACAACCTTGCCAACGAACGTTGATGCTTATATTCAAACGGCACTCACAACAGAAGCGCTGTACCAAATTAGTCGTCAAACATATGATGGCGTCTTACAACACTTATGTGGTGCAAAATTGCGCGTTGGGCATTGGCATACGTTGCTACAAGCTGGCGATGTGACGCCCCTGCAACAAGAGTTTGATGCACTCGAACAATCGTTAACGCAAGATGCAAATGATCTGCGGCTGCTCTTGCGAAAATTGCAAACGATCGCCCCCCGTCAAACGTTTGTGACAAAGATTGCCGATGCCTTAACACAGGCCGAAAATGAATTTGGGGTAACTGGATACATGGTCCTCAAAGCGGACTGTGAGAAGGTGGCACCGCAACTGAAAGAAGATGTTTTTCAGCTTATTCGCGATGCGATGGTTGCGCAGTGTGCGTTGCCAACCGTGAATACGTTTTGGCTAACGGTTAGTGAAGCGCGCTCGCGTAATGCATTACATGTGCAAATTCGGCATGATGGTTCGCAGCCGCATAATGAAACCGCGGCCAACATTAGTACCATCAAAATTAGAACCGCATTGCTGGGCGGCACATTTATTCAAACAAAGGAATTGAATACGATTACGCTAACCATCCCGTATCACGCGACAGATGGTTAGTCGGGCTGCCCATCCCAACGATATTTCAAGTCGGGCAGATTCATCTCGTTTTCAAAATTACGTCCATTGCCATCTGTAAGTTAGGTGAATTTTGCAGGAACTTGCATTGCAACTTGCAACCGGCGTTTATAGGCTGCGCGTGAAATTTCAGTTGCGCCAAAACGTTGGAGATGGCTAGTGGTGAATTGGGTGTCTAGTAAGACATAGCCATTCTCTCGCAGACGCTGCACTAAATACACTAGCGCAATTTTGCTGCTGTCTGTGACCTTGCTAAACATACTTTCCCCAGCAAATAAGCCCTGTAGCGCTACGCCATATAAGCCCCCAACTAATTCGCCATCTATCCACGTTTCTACGCTGTGGGCAAACCCGTGTCGGTTGAGTGCACAATAGACATCTAAGATCGGCTCTGTAATCCACGTTTGCTCGCGGCCTGGCGCAGGGGTGGCGCACGCTTGCATGACTGCCCTGAAATCGCTGCTGTAGCGAATTTCAAAGCCACCCTTACGAATGCGCTTTGCCAAAGATCGCGGCACATGAAACCCATCATCCAGCGGCAAAATTGTGCGCGGATCGGGGTCATACCAATAGATTTCACCATCTTCGCCCATCGGGAAGATGCCTTGACTATAGGCATTGAGCAATATGTTGGGATCAATAACATCCATGCATTAATGATACTGGATGTTGGGCGCAACAAGTTTGTGGCGCTTATGCGTCTTTTAGGGTGTTTAGATCAATGAGTCGTTCACGCAATTGTCTAGACAGAACCCGGATTACCCCGTGGGCAATTTCGATTTGCGATTCCATCAATTCAAAAAATGTCGAGCGGTCTAACGTTAGTAAATGCGTTGGCTCTGTGGTGGTGATGGCTGCGGAGCGCGGTTCATCATCAAGCAGTGCCATTTCGCCAAACGTTGCGCGTTTACCAAGCGTGGTAATGACGCGTTTTTCATCGTGCACTTCCACAGCGCCAGAAACGATGATGTACATTTTGTGACCGGCATCACCTTTGCGAAAAATGTTGGTGTTGGCCTCGATAATTTCTTCTTCAAGCAGTTGCGCTAATTCGGCCAAAATCCGATCTGGAGTTTGGCTAAAGATGCTCACTGTTTTGAGCGTAATCACACGCTCGATAATAGGGACGGTAGCTAAGGACATATGATGACTACTGGTTGCAATCCAAGTACGGTTGTTGCGTTGGATTGTAACAATGGGTCTGGCAATTACCAGAGTATTTGTACAGCGCCATTAGGCCGCTGCTTTCAAATTAAGAACCCGCATTGTGTTGTGTGCCGTTTCTTGAATAAGCTGGTCGGCTGCGGTTTGATTGCGTTCGATTTCAGGCTGTAAAAGCGCTAAATCTTCTGTACGGACGGCGTTAAGGGCGCAAGCGCGCACCCACTGGCTGACAGTGGTATGCGATGCGTTGATCAGCTGTTTCAAGGCCTCCGTGTAACCCGCATCGAACTGTGGAAAAGTACGCTTGAGTTTGTCCCAACGTTCTTCATGCGAGAGTTGTAGGTCTAGAAGATAAGTGGTTTGTTTCCGGTATTGGCGTGGGATTAGCGTTTCAAAAAATTCTAGTGCGATGGCTTGCTGGGTTGGCTGGCCATGTTCCAAGCTGTGCTTTGCTGGCAAAATTGATTCTGACGCATTCAGTAGCCCAATAATCCGGATGAGATGTTCACGAATGTCTTTCGCAGATTGTTCTAGTGCGCTAAACAGCGGAAGCTGATTGGCAGTGGTCTGCGTTGCGTTGAGCATCGCCGCTAAAAATGTGCCATTTTCTAACTCAGCCTCGAACTGTTCCAACAAGTATTTGCTGGCGTCTGGCGTTGGGACATAGTGGTTGCGGGTAAGTACGATGTAAATGGTACGCCGAACATCCACTGCAGATTCAGGCAGGATCTCCACCAGATAATCGTTGACTTCCGGTTGATTATTGCTGCCCAGAACTTGCGCCAAGCGATATTTGCAGCCGGCTGGTGTGAGCGGGTCTTCAAGCATCACTTTGGTTGGATTGATGGCGGCTTTGCCTAAGACTGAAAGGCTTTTAGTTGCAACGCCCGCGAGCTTAACATCTGTCATCGCGTCTAAAACGTACGGAATATAACGTTCTGCGTTGAGTTTTCCAACCGCTAATAATGCCGCCCGGCGAACGTCAAAGTCTGGATCTTCTAACAATTTTGGGAAGATAGACGTGCTATAGGCTTCAATGCCAGACTCGGCAATGGTCTTAACAACCATCTGGCGATCAGCAGCGTCTGCACTGTTTACAAATTCCAGCATTTTGCGGGCTGCTTTTTGAACGCCATCTAGTCCGCCATATTGCAACAGCGCCAACATTGCGCCTTCCCGAATTTCTTGATTACCATCTGTCAGGAACTGCGAAACAATCTCAATGGCTTGCGGCGTTTCTAGTTGGCATAGCGCCATAAAGGCGGCTCTCAGGAGGTTAGCTTCAGGCGCGCCGTGTACGACATCCATCAACTGTTGCTGCATATCAGTGTAGTTTGCATTGCCAATGAGCGTTACCCCAATGGCGCGGATATCTGTATTTTGATGCGCAATAAGCTGCTGCACTTCCTGCCGCGTTGGCTGATACGACACTTCTTTCAAGAGGCCTAAGGTTGCTTCTACTTCGATTGGGTGTGGGCTGTGTAGCTTTGAACGCAAGAAGTTGATCGTTTCTGCATTGTTAATGGAGAGATTTTGGCCGGTAAAGCGCAGGCTATCAAAATTATCTTTGAGCGCTTGGCGGTAGTAACGCAACACAATCCGCGCGAGCACAATCATCAGCAGGCCAATAAGACAGGCGATACTGAACGCAATAAGTGGATTAGTTAGGTTGAAGCGGCGTAGAAACAACAGCAATGCGCCACTTGCGCCAATAGCAAGCGGGGTAAAGATTGTTTGCGCTTTGATTTTGGCTTGAACCTGCTCTTGCTGCGTTAGCACTTGTAACAGCAGCACCATAGATGTCCCATGGAAGGCCGTGTTGATTGTATCGAACAAGCCGAACGTCAACGTAATTGCGGCAAAGAAATATAAGCTGCGCATGCCAATGCTGTAGCCAATGGCAACACACGTAATGCCCGCAATTACAATAATCACTGGTAAGAACGAGAAGCCAAAGCCAACCCCAAAACGCCGTAACAACGATTGCGTGAGTGGCCCCCGGATGACAAACACCGTTGAATAAATCACCAAGTAGTACATCGAAACAAACTGGGCTAAGCGTTCTTCACTTGGGTAGCGCAGTTGCAAGCTGCTAAAGAACCCGTAGGACATAGTCATCTGTAAGGCAATTAGCAAGCCAACCGACAACAAAATGCTCCACACATAGTTCTGATTACTTTTAGTGTTAGGAACAACCTCAACAACAGGTGCAGCGGCCTTGTCTGCGGTTGTTTGCGCCTGAATGCGTAAAATGCGGTTGAGTAAGACGTAAATAATTGCAAAACAAATGGTAGCAATTAGCAATAAGTCGCGGGTTTGCACCACCGCTAAAATAAACGGCATCAACACATAAGCGCCGATCTTGCCGATCATTTCAATCGAGCCAATTGGCCCTAACATCCGCTTGCCTTGCTGAATGGTGAGCACATCGCCCTGAACTCCCAACCACTCTAGGCGTGTTAGCGTGTATTCAATGCGCTCCCAAGCCATCAGCACAAACACCATCCAGGCCGCTGGCATAAAGCGCAGACCGATCCAAAAGGACAATGCTGTGACCACCATTAGCAAGATAATGCTGCGGAAAAGGAAATTTGAGGAAAGCCACTTCTGAATAATGGAAAGCAGTGTGCTTACAACAACAGCAGCGCCAGCAATGGCGATATAGCTCCAGAGTAGTGCAATGTCATCAAACTGCGCCAGGAAAATTGCGGTGGCCGCCGTGTAGAAAAACGACTGTCCGGCCCCGTACATCATGGCATGTAGCGCCATGAGTGAAAACAACGATCCTTCTCCCTCGCGGAGGTCCAACCAACTTGAAAATTTCTGTCTCATATAAAACTACTCTTCGATCAGGGATTTAGGCTGAATTTTCTTGGAACTGGGTGAGCAAATCGGCAGCGAGGTCGGCTGTGTTAGCTGTTTGCCCTTGTTGAAGTAAATGGTCTACCATGGCTGGCGAAAGGGCGTTGTGCGCCTTTGCTAGCCCAAGCTCTAGTTTGTTTTGTTCGGCGTCTGTGCGCGGGGTGTTGATTGTTTCACGCAAGGCGGTGGCCGCACCAGACAAACGGATTGCCTGTTCTGCTGCGCCTGTTTTGGCCTGTAGAATGCTAATGTCCTCAAGCAGATACACTAGCCCCCATTTATCGCCTAGCTCACGGTTAAGCCGCAACGCATCGGCAAACCGTTTCCGCGCGCCAACGTAGTTATCCATATCACGGAGTACGTTCGCTAGATTGTTCAAGTTAAGCGCAATGTATTGGCGGTCGCCAATTTCTTGCAGCATTTTTAGGCCTTGTTCAAGGCTAGCCTTGGCAGTTGCAAAATCTTTTTGGTCTAGCGCTACGTTGCCCAGATTGCTAAGTGAAACGCTAATTGCCCACTTGTCGCCCAATTCACGTCTTGGCACCAAAGATTGTTCATACAAAGCACGGGCTTCATCGTAGTTGCCGCTGTAGCGGGCCACAATGCCAAGGTTGCTAAGCAGTGCGCCAATATTCTTTTTGTCGCCCAGCGCTTCGCGGATGGTGAGGCTTTCACGGTACAGCGTGCCAGCCTGTTCTAGGTTGCCGCTTTGGGCGGCTAGCGTGCCCATAATATGTAACGTTTGCCCGATGCCTTCTTGATCATCTAAGGCCGTAAACTGATCACGGACTTGCGTCAGCAGGGTTTCGGCCTCTGTATATTCGCCACGCTTACGGTGTAGGTCAGCTTGGTCTAGCAGCGCCCAGCCTAGGTCAGAGCCTGCATTTTGCTTCTCTGCAACAGTTTGGGCATGCCCGTAATACTCTTTAGCCTGATCCCAGCTTGCGTGTAATTCATGGAGTTTGCCAATGCGCCGCAAGACGCTGAAATGATCAGAATCCTCAACAAGCGGCAAGGCCTGCTGCAGGTAAGCCAGCGCAGCCTGATTACTGTAATCGCGCTCGGCTTTGTCTGCGGCGGCCAGCAAGTAATAGCGCTTCTTTTGTGTGTTGTCGCTGAGGTTGTAGTGATAGGCCAGTAAGTCTAGATAAAGATCTATCGTATCTGGAAATTCGGCCTCAACTTGGCTGCCGATGCGCTCATGCAGGCGGGCGCGCGTGGCAAATGGCAAATTGTTATAGGCAACCTCTTGCGTAACAAGGTTACGGAAGAGATACGTGAGCTCGCCCGCGCCGTTATCAATTAATGTGAGCTCATTTTGCACAAGCTGCTCAAGGTCGCTGCCCAATTGGGCGCGGTTCATTTCGCTGGGCATAATAATCTGCACAACTAAGGCGCGGAACAAGCGGCCAATAACGCTAGCAACCTTTAGGGTGCTTTGCTGGCTTTCAGCTAACTGATCAATGCGGCTCAGCATTAGGCTGTGAACGGTTTCTGGCAGATCTAGGCCAGTAACTGCGTCTAGATCTGTGAGGTCAATTTCCTTGAAGGTAAGGTAGTTGAAAATTTCGTCGATAAAGAAGGGGTTGCCATTTGTGCGCTCTGAAATGAACGTTGTTAGCGTGTTCATCGCCGGTGTTGGCAACGGTTGGGTTCCCATCCGTTTGAGCTTATAGCGAATGAATTCCGCAACAATATCGTTGGAAAATGGCAGCAAGCCTAATTCTGAATAATGTAGTAAGTGCCGCAGCTTGTTGGTTTGCGCGTCATCGCTGTTGGCGCGTTCGACACAAATCAACAGCACTGGCAAGGCGCTAATTGCCGTTGCAATTGTCTGTAGAAGCTGGGCTGATAGTTGATCAATCCACTGCAAATCTTCTAGCACAATGACCATTGGCCGTTTCTTAGTGGCCTCGGTCAGGACGCTGACAAGTAGCGATTCGAGGGCCGTGCGCCGCAGTTTGGCGTCAAAGGTGCTGGTCAGTGCATTGTCTGGAATGCTGAGACTGACAACAGATCCTAGCAGCGGCAACCGGCTCAGTAATGCAGGGTCCATGGCGGAAAGCATCATGTCTAGCTGGGCGATTTGCGCCTGAAACGTAAGGTCTGGCGTGAGTTCAAACAAGTGCCGCCACACGTCTTCCCAGATGCGATACGCGTCATTTTTGCCCCACGATTCGGTTTCGCCCATGAGGATCTTAAAGACGCCATCTGGTAACTGCCGTAAAAACGCAGAAACCAGCATTGTTTTACCAAGGCCCGCTTCACCCGTAATGGCAACCACTTGCCCTTTGCCACGGGCGGCCTGCATCAGCTTGCTTTGCAACTGGTTGAGTTCGTTCCGGCGTCCAAGTAAGGGCATTGCTAGCTGATCAGTTTGGCGCAACATGCCGTTCTGCGTTTTGCGTTTGCCAATGAGGCGCGCAATTGCAATCGGTTCAGTTTTGCCTTTCACCATGATTGGCTGCAGGGTTTGCGTCTCAAAGCCCGACCCAAGCTCGCGCTGTACTTGATCAGTGATCAGAATTTCGCCAATCTCGGCGTTGGTCATTAGCCGCGCCGATAAGTTCACCATATCGCCAAGCACACCGTAGGTCCGGCGATGCCGCCCGCCATATGCGCCGGTACGCATGCGCCCGCGCGTAATGCCGAGCTGAATGTCTTCAATATAAGGAAGCTCATCGGCAAGCGAACGGATGTTGATGGCAACATTTGCAGCCCGCGCGGCATCGTCTTGATGCGCAACAGGTGCGCCAAAGGCGGCGTATAAATAGCTGCCTTTATCACCAATGGTGAGTTGAATTAGGCTGCCTTCATAGCGGTTGAGCTGCTCTTGCACGCCAACAATGAACGTGTTGAGCTTTTGTGGCGCTAGCGGATCATCGTCGTAGGCAATGCCGGTAAACCGGACAAATACGGCAATTGCGGGGCGTAATTCAGCTAAGAATTCACCATTGCCAGCGGCCAAATGGCGTGCCACCTGTGGCAGTAACCACGGCGTTGCCGCCTTAAGATCTAGCGCCGTCGCAGAGTTATC
This sequence comes from Anaerolineales bacterium, assembly GCA_020630175.1. Lineage (GTDB taxonomy): Bacteria > Chloroflexota > Anaerolineae > Anaerolineales > UBA6668 > JAHDIM01. The sequence continues at coordinate 1,005 of JAHDBW010000094.1, read as the reverse complement.
TGACCAAGGTTGTGGGGGGACGGGATCACGCAACGCAGTTAGCACGCCAAATTTTTTGTCGCGCTCAGTACGAATTTCAGATAGGAAAAGATCAGTGCCAATCGTGTCTAGCACGACGTTATCAACAATTACTTCGCCAGTTTTGGCTTGGTGCTCTGCATCGGCTAAGTTTTCTAGCGTTTTGCCAGCTGCAACATCAATCAAGCGGTGTTCAGCGGTGCCCACCACAAAGCGCTGCACATTCCCCGCAGCAATTGCGACCTTAATCGCAAGTGGCAGCGTTTTGCCTGAAGGCAGGGTGACGGCTTCAAACTGCTGCATATCGGCTTGCATTGCTAACGCGCAAGCCGCAGCCCGGTGGCCATCATCATCTGTAAACCAGCAGGTGATGGCGTCTCCGCTAAAGCCAATTACTGCGCCGCCAAATCGGTGTAAGCCGGTGATGAGTGCATCGAATACATCGTTTAGATGAATCGTAAGTTGCTCTACCCCGCGCTGTGGGCCAAGTTCATTTGCGAGGGCTTCAGTAAGTGGTGTAAAACCAGAAATATCGGCAAATAACGCACATCCGCGCAATAACTGCGGCACATTGGCGCGATTTAGTAGCGCCTGCCGCCGATCACGAGGAATATAAGCACTGGGTTGTTCTGATTGTGTGCGCATATAGCATGAACTGATACGACTCACAGAAAAGGAGTGTGTGAACGCGCATCATTATGGGTTACTTGGGTGCTGCATGTGTGAAGTGCAGACTGTCAACATTGGTGCAAAAAACCGGTTACCAATGCGTGTAGGCTCTTTAACGGTTTGTATTTAAAATTTACGCCATCGAAATATTTAGAAATCGTTATAGAACCTGCGTAGCACTGTCTGTTTTGGTTGTTTTGATGCGCGCGGGCTACATGATTTATTGCAGCCTGGGCGCTGAATTTATCATATTGCAAGGGGCGTAAATTGTATGTATGGAAGGTGTTTCGATTTGGTTTGATTTTGGGAGGAAAATTT
>JAHDBW010000435.1 GCA_020630175.1 Anaerolineales bacterium | reverse complement strand
AGTGCGATAAATTCTGCGATGCTCATGCGGTGGGCGTATTTTGCGCTTCTGGCTGGAATGAATCACCGAGTAAAGAAATCTCATCGGTAAAGCCAAAGTAGAGCCAGTCGGGGCGAATCACGATCACAATCCAGCTAGTGATGAACATTACCCAGAGCGCATCGAGCGGCTTTTTATAATTGCGAACAGCATCAAAGTGATCTTCTAAGACAACGCCTTCGCCAGAATAATAGAGGTAACGTACGCGCCGCTGCGCACCTGCCACAATATCGTTTTTGACGGCATCTGAGTAATAGGTCATATCGATAATTTCAGAGCGCTGTTTCCCTTCGAAGTCGATAAACTCTACGTACAAATCACCATCGTCATAGATGTGCGAAATATCACCTTGCGCAACATACCCCTCAGCTTCTAAACGCCGCACAAGATTTGGATGCTCCTGACTGTAAATCACCAGCAACAAAAACGACAAGAAAAAGAAGATCAGCGCAATTGGCGACAAGAACCAACACAGGCCGTCTAATAGTTTGAGCGTCTTTGCCATTATGAGGTAATAGTTTGTCGCGTCAGCGAGTCGGTAACGTAACAGGCCATACATTCAGTATACTTGTTGCACTAAGTTAGGAAAAACTCATGGCTCATCCAAATTCTGCTGCCGTTACGGCAACGCTCAACTTTACAAACCGCTTTACCGAAGAACTACCGGGCGATAAACGCACGTCTAAAACCGTGCGCCAAGTGGAACATGCCGCCTACGCGCAGGCAACACCGGCCCAAGTGCCAGATCCTAAGGTGGTGGCGTACGCCGCAGAAGTGGCCGACATTATTGGCCTCGCGCCAGAATTTCTAAACTCAGACGCGTTTGCCCAAGTCTTTGCGGGCAACCAGTTATTAGAAGGTATGGCACCGTTTGCAATGGCATATGGCGGCCATCAGTTTGGCAATTGGGCCGGTCAGCTCGGCGATGGACGCGCGATCAATTTGGGTGAAATCGTCAACGAAGCGGGCGAGCATTGGGCGCTGCAGCTCAAAGGCTCAGGCCTGACGCCGTTCTCACGCGGGGCGGATGGCAAAGCCGTGTTGCGCTCTTCAATTCGTGAGTTTTTATGTAGCGAAGCGATGTATCACTTAGGCGTGCCCACCACGCGCGCGCTGAGCTTAGTTACCACTGGTGAACAGGTGGTGCGTGATATTTTGTACAGCGGTCATCCTGCGCCGGAACCGGGTGCAATTGTGTGCCGCGTAGCACCCTCATTTACGCGCTTTGGTAACTTCCAACTGCCCTACTCGCGCAATGATCATGCGCTGCTAAAACAGTTGGCTGACTACACGCTGCGCAACGATTATTCGCATTTGGGCGCGCCTAGCGTTGAAACCTATTTGGCGATGTATCGTGAGATTGCCTTACGCACCGCCGACATGATTGTGCACTGGATGCGCGTGGGCTTTGTGCACGGCGTCATGAACACTGACAACATGTCTATTTTAGGCTTGACCATTGACTATGGCCCTTACGGCTGGCTGGACAATTACGATCCAAACTGGACGCCAAACACCACCGATTCGCGTAATCGCCGCTATCGCTTTGGGCATCAGCCGCAAATTGCGCAGTGGAATTTAGCGATGCTTGGCAATGCCTTCTTGCCGCTAGTTGGTGAGGAAAATGTCGAAGCGTTGCAAGACGTGGTGACTGCGTTTGGCGATGCGTTTACCACGGGCTATCAAGACATGATGGCGGCCAAGCTGGGCTTCACTGCCTATCAAGACGCCGATAACGACTTGATTACCGAACTACAAAAAATTCTGTTGGCAACCGAAACGGACATGACGATTTTCTTCCGTAACTTAGCAAACCTGCCGATTAGCGCAGCCGAGACTGAGTTGAGCAATGCAGACTTGTTAGCCCCGTTGCTAGACGCGTATTACACCACTGAAGAATTGACTGGCGATGTAGAAGAAGAAATCGCGGCTTGGTTGCGCAGTTATGCCGCACGTGTAAAGCAAGACGGCACGCCCGATGCTGACCGCAAAGCTGCGATGAACAAGGTCAATCCAAAATATGTCCTGCGCAATTACATCGCGCAGCTTGCGATTGATGATGCCGAAGAAGGCAAAAACGAATTGGTCAATGAATTGCTGGAACTTCTACGCAACCCATATGATGAACA
>JAHDBW010000434.1 GCA_020630175.1 Anaerolineales bacterium | reverse complement strand
GGCTGGTTGGCTGGTTGAATATATATCGTTTTATTCAAGATTCACCAACACCCTACCCCACTATCAACCCAATAAACAAACACACTTATGGCAAACGAAACCATTCTTTTAGTTGATGACGAACAAAACATTTTGGATCTTTCCAAGATGTATTTAGAACGCGAGCAATTCACTGTGTCTACGGCCATGGACGGGCTAACTGGTTTAGAAAAAGCTGAAGCAGACCGCCCGGATTTCATTGTGTTAGACCTGATGTTGCCGGGGCTAGACGGCTATGAAGTGTGCCGGCGCTTGCGGGCGGGCAGTCATGCCGAAGTGCCGATTCTGATGCTCACTGCGCGGGATGACGATATCGATAAAATCATTGGCCTTGAAATGGGCGCAGATGATTACATGACAAAGCCCTTCAACCCGCGTGAGATGGTGGCGCGTGTCAAAGCAATTTTGCGGCGCTCTACGCGGCCAGCAGAAAGCAATAACAGTCCAACCTTGAATTTTGGCGATGTAAAAGTAGACGATGGCGCGCGTGAAGTGATCATCGGTGGCGAAAAGGTTGACCTGCGCACCAAAGAATTTGATCTGTTGCAAAAGCTCATTGAACATAAAGGCATGGTGCTCACCCGTGAGCAATTGCTAAGCTTGGTGTGGGGCTTCGATTTTTACGGTGAAACCCGCACCGTAGATGTTCACATTGCGCAATTACGCAAACATCTCAAGAAAAGCACCGACGTCAAAATTGACACCGTCACTGGTGTTGGATACAAAATCGTAAAATACTAAGCCTGCTTGCTGTCAAATTTCAATGGGCAGCACTTGCTTATACACCACTCCATCTCGATCAAATGCTGAAGAGTCTGCGTTTACGCCTGATCCTGTCTTATATTTTCATTCTGCTGCTCAGCGTGTTACTCACTGCGCTGGGGCTGCTGTTCTTTTTGCGTCTCAATCCGGCGATTATTGCGTCTGACCAGCAAGAGCTAACGCAGCGAGTCAACCGCTTACGCGAAGATGGCAACAATGGACGGGAATTATTCAACAACGCGATTCAATTGCGCGGACGTGAGCAAGTTGAAGCCGTTCTGGAGTTAGGTAGAGACCTCAACTCTCGCATTTTAGTGGTTTCAAATGATGGTGATGTTGAACTAGATACGGCTGTCCTACTGAATAATTCACCAGAAAATGACATCACAAGGATCAATCTGCGGGTGCAACTCAATTCAGGGCAAAACAATAATCGTCGCGAACAGCCAAATGTCTTTATAGACAAAAACAATAAGCGCTGGGCGTATGTTGCCTTACAGCCCCCCGGACGCGGCAATAACAATGGTCGGAATTCAGACCGGATTGTTATCGCCAAACCGTTGAGCTCTCCGCTGGAATATATCTCGGGCAATTTATTGATCCCGATCTTCAACTCCACGGCGATTTCAGGGATTTTGTCGATTATTCTAGCCCTACTGATTGCGCAATCGGTGGCATCTCCGCTGCGGAAGTTAGCTGCAGCCACCAACAAAGTTGCCCAAGGTAACTACGACCAAGCCGTCACCGTCAGTGGGCCAACTGAAGTGCGCAAGGTTGCCAGTGCCTTCAACAACATGGTGGAACGCGTAGAAGCTGCGCAGGTTGCCCAACGTGATTTTGTGGCAAATGTCTCGCATGAACTCAAAACGCCGTTGACTTCTATTCAAGGGTATTCGCAAGCCATCAAAGATGATTTCGCAGATGACCCAGAGACCGCCAAGCGCTTTGCCACCATCATCAACGATGAAGCCGACCGCATGCATCGTATGGTTGTCCAACTGTTGGACTTAGCCCGCTGGGACTCTAATCAGACCCCGCTACAGCCGATTCGTATGGATGTGGTGCCGCTGCTCAATGCGATTGTGGCCAAAGTGCAGCCGCAGGCAAAACAGCAAGGTGTCACGCTTTCTACAGATCTCAAGCCATTGCCAGCGGTCAGCCTCGATGGTGATCGGATGAATCAGGTGTTGACGAACCTGATGGCAAACGCCATCAAATACACGCCTGAAGGCGGTAAAGTGCGTCTCAGTGCTTGGCAGGCGGACGGCATGGCCCATTTTGCTGTTGATGACAATGGTCAAGGCATTCCGGCCGAAGACCTGCCGCGCATTTTTGAGCGCTTCTACCGCGTAGACAAGTCTCGCGTCGGCAATGGCTCTGAAAC
>JAHDBW010000433.1 GCA_020630175.1 Anaerolineales bacterium | reverse complement strand
ACTTCACGGACGGTGGTGCCTTTGGCGACTGCAAAGCTTGTGCGGCCTTTGTTTTCACGCGGCAGCTTGTCGCGCAACACCCCGTATAGCTTTACTGATATGTTAATTGTCATTTTTCAATTTTCAACTCCCAATTGTCAACGGGTTCTTGGATTACAACAGTCATTGACAATTGAGAATTGGCTGTTGACCATTGAAAATTTTCTATGCAGCAAGCTCTTCTGCAACCCAACCCAAGCCAATGCTTTCTAGCGTTTCGGCGGTTGGGTTCCCCGTGGTTTTATCCCAGCCAGCGGCATCGTAGTAGTCGTCTAGGCTTTGTTGGAATTCGCCTTCGTCTAGCAAGATGCCGTCGCTAACTCCACCAACCATGCGCACTTTGAAGAGTTTCTTTGGCAGGGTGTCTTGGTCGCGCGTGAGGCCTTCGCGGGCGTTGTAGGCGCGCATCAGGTTCAGGCGCCGTTGCCCAACTTTGAACAGCTCATCCATTTCAACTTCCCAACCCGTGGCGGCGTTCATCAATTCGCGCATGCCTTCGGGACCGTATAGCGTCCAGCTAGGGCTGTATACAAATTGGCAAACAGACATGGTGTCGGTTTGGCTATACAGATATTGCAGATGCACAATATCTTTCATCTTTTCTGGATTGCTAGCTTGGTCTGGGTGCGATTTGGTAATGCCTGCTTCGGCGAAATAGTCTTTGTAGTGATCGAAGTATTCACCGAGCATGCTGTCATGCTCAGATGATTGGTGATCCGCGCCAAATGGCAGCGTGGCGTAAATGGTGCCCAAGCTGCGTTTGACTTGCGGCATGTGCGCTGGCAATTCTTGGCCTTTGACCGTGATCAAATATTCATGGCCTTTGCCTAAGCGATCCGCTGCTTTGCGGGAGCCTTCAGCCAGAATGTCGCCAAAGCCTTCGCGCTCTAGCGTCATTTCGAGCATTTTGATCATGGCATCGGCGTCGCCGTAGCGCAGTTCAATGCCGCCGGTGTCTTCAGTGGTGAGCACGCCTTTTTCGAAACACTCCATGGCCCATGCGATGGTTGCGCCACAGGAAATGGTGTCGACCCCGTATTGGTTACACAGTTGGTTGGCATAGATTACCGCTGGATAATCACTAACGTTGCAGTAGCTCCCAAAGGTGGCGATTGATTCGTATTCTGGCCCGCCGTATTCGGGGATCAGTGGGATGTCTTTGTATTCAGATTCGACCACGCGTTTACAGCGCACAATGCAGGCATGGCAGGTGTCGCGGCCTTGGCGATCTTGCTTGCCTTCAGCGGCACCTTTTAAGAACTCGTCGTATAAGCGTTCACCGTCGATGGCTTCGGCTTCTTCGAAGGTGTCCATCACGCCGGTGTCGAAGTTGCGGGTCGGCAGGCCGCCAGCTTGATGTTGTGACAAGGTCACCCCAGCCGTGCCGTAGCGCCCAAATGATTTTGCGCCTTTGGCTTCGGCGTTTTGCGCGCCCCATTTGGCAAGCGCCATCACGCGTTTCTTATCGAATGGTTCTACTTTGCGCGTGCCACGCACCACAATCGCCTTGAGCATTTTGCTGCCCATGACTGCGCCAATGCCAGTGCGGCCCCACGCGCGGTTGGCCATGTTCATGACGGCGGCAAAGTTGGCTTTCTTTTCACCAGCGCGCCCGATTGACGCGATCTCAATTTTCTTATCGCCGATTTCGGCTTTGAGCATTTCGTCGGTGTCAGCGGTGTGTTGGCCCCATAGGTGGGTGGCATCACACAGTTCGGCTTCGCCTTCAATGATCTTCAAATAGACCGGCGTGTCTGATGCACCGTTGACCACGATGCCATCGAACCCAGCAAATTTGAGCTCAGCTGGCCAAAATCCACCGGCTTGGCTGTCTGCAACACCGTCTGTGCTAGGAGACTTACAAGTCGCGGTGCAGCGGCTTTGGCCACTCACTGGCAGCCCAGTTGGGGCACTGACAAAAAAGCTCAGCGTGTTTTGCGGATCAAACGCGTCAATGCCAGCCGGTGAGTTCTTCCAAAGGTAATACAACCCCATCAAACTGCCGCCCCAATACTGACGATAAAAGTCCTCACTCGGTTCTTCGATTGTGGTCGTCTTTGCTGTCAGATCGACGTGTAAAATCTTACCGGTAAACCCGTACATATTGTCTCCTTCGAAAAATAGAGGGCAGGCTGTAGACCATAGGGGAATTCCCTAGCGTCTA
>JAHDBW010000432.1 GCA_020630175.1 Anaerolineales bacterium | reverse complement strand
TATCAATATCCCGGTGGCAATGGCAACGCTGTTGACGACATTAGTTTTTCTGTCGCGCCCGGTGAAATCTTTGGCTTTCTGGGCCCTAGCGGCGCTGGCAAAAGCACCACGCAAAAAATCCTAATCGGCTTATTGAAAGGCTATCAGGGCCACGCCAGCGTGTTTGGCACGCCCGTACACGCGCTGACCGACAGCTACTATGAAGACGTGGGCGTCTCTTTTGAACTGCCTAATCACTACCAAAAGCTGACCGGGCGCGAGAACTTAGACTTCTTTGCCAAGCTCTATAAAGGCACCACCACCGATGTGATGCAACTGCTCGACATGGTCGGGCTAACTGCCGATGCCGATATGCGCGTCAGTCAATATTCAAAAGGCATGCAAATGCGGTTGGGCTTTGTGCGGGCGCTGTTGCATCAGCCCCAGCTGCTGTTTCTTGACGAACCAACGTCGGGGCTAGATCCGGTCAATGCGCGTAACATCAAAGACATCATTCGCGCCCAAAAAGCTGCCGGACGCGCGGTCTTCTTAACCACGCATGATATGAGCGTCGCCGATGCATTGTGTGATCGGGTGGCCTTCATTGTCGACGGCAAAATTGCGCTGATCGACTCACCCAAAGCGCTCAAACTGCAGCACGGCCAACGCCGCGTTCGCGTCGAAACAGGCACAGAGGGCACACTCCAACAACACGACTTTGCGCTGGCCGACCTTGGCAACAACGCCGATTTTGCCGCCTTGCTCAACAGTGGCACGATCCAAACCATGCACACGCAAGAGGCAACTTTGGAAGATGTATTTGTGGCTGTGACGGGCCGGAGGTTAGGGAGCTAGTTTGTTCGTTTGCTGGTTGACTGGTGACTCGCCAGTCCTAACAGCATTACTATCCAACTCACTAACATACCAACCACCATGACTCGATTTATTTCCATGCTCTCCCAAGACTTCCGCATCCAATTCCGCTATGGATTTTGGTATGCCGCGGCATTTATCGCCTTGGTTTGGGTCGGGCTGCTACAGGCTGTGCCAGACGGCCTGCACACCTTGTTTATTCCGTTTGGAATTTTTGTCGATTTAGCGCCGATTGGGTTTTACTTCATCGCCGGGCAATTGATGTTTGAAAAAGGCGAACGCACCATCTATGGCTTGGTCAGTACGCCGCTCACGTTTGCCGAATATCTCTCAGCCAAGCTGCTTTCCCTGACCACAATGTCGGTTGTGCTGACGTGGTTGGTGGTGCTGCTCATGACACTGACGGGGTATCACGGCGGTGTCAATTGGGGCGTGCTCACCATTGGCACAATCCTGACCGCCAGCGTGACGCTGCTATTGAGTTTCATCATCGCCGCGCCCTATGACAATATCAGTCGCTTTCTGATTCCATCACAACTGTTTCTGCTGCCGCTTTTTCTGCCGCTGCTCACTTATTTTGGGCTACTCGAATTTTGGCTGATCAAACTCATCCCGTCTTATTCCATGCTGCAATTGCTCAAAGGCGGCCTAAGCACGCTGCCGATTGCCGAGGTCGGGTTACACGTTGGGTATCTTTGTGCGTGGGGTGTGGGGCTGACCTTCATCGCGCGTAAAGCCTTCGATAAATACGTCGTGCAACGCTAACCGGAGACCGACTATGTATCTTTCACTCGCAAAAAATGACTTCCGCAACATCCGCCGCGACTCGTTCATGTTTTTCATGTTTCTTGTCCCGTGGGTGATTTTGGCCGTCTTGCGCTTTGGCGTGCCCGCCTTAGACGCCGCGCTGCCCAACCTCAACCTGCGCGACTACGACGCCCTCGTGCTCTCGTTCTACGTGATGTTGCAACTGGTCATGCTCTTTGGCGTGCTCGCCGGATTCCTCGCGCTAGATGAACGCGACGACGGCACCATGGCGGCACTTCAAGTCACGCCGCTCTCGCACACGGGCTACGTTATCTATCGCGTGCTGTTCGCCATGCTAATGAGCATAGTGTTCCTGCTGATCATCGTGCCGTTGACCGGGATGTTTGTGCCAAATCAATGGATCGGCTTGCTCATCGTCACCATCTGCGCCGCATTATTAGCGCCAGTGATGTTCTTCTTCTTGCCAGCCTTTGCGCGTAACAAAGTAGAAGGCATCGCCCTCATGAAAGGCTTCGGTATCTTGCTCATCGGCCCCATCGCCGCGTGGTTTGTCACCTCAAATTGGCACTGGGCCTTTGCCATCTT
>JAHDBW010000093.1:12145-14037 GCA_020630175.1 Anaerolineales bacterium | reverse complement strand
CTAGCTTGCTGCTTAAATAAAAAAGGCTTGGCACGGTGCCAAGCCTTTTTATTAGTTACCGCAAGTTGCTAGTAAGACTGTAATCTGAATACCCCTAGGATTTCTCCCTCCCTCAGTCCCTCCCGCTGGGAGGGAGGCGCTAGTTTTTTCAAGACGTGTCTTGAAAATCTTGATATCCCTCTCCCAGCGGGAGAGGTTAGGTGAGGGAGAAATTACCGAGTTCTCCAGTTTCTTATCCCTATTGGGCAAATAGAATGCAAAATGTCAAAGAAGCCGCATTGGCACTCTTAAGTGACTAGCTACTTGCGTTAGGTCCAGAAAGGGCTAGTTTTCTAATTCGGCAGAGAATTCAAAGCTAGAAGAGACAACTTGCGTTAGCACTAACTTCGAGTCTGAGTTCAAGCTACCGCTAACAACCTTACGTCCATTTGGGCCGTTGATTTCGATTGAATATTGCCCTAATGGCGCAGCAATCTGAACAGTTGTGTTTGCTGGCACAGACGTTGCCGACGCAACGCCGCTTGGCCACACAATCAACATGCCTTGATTTGTATCGTTTTGGATGACGAGTTGACCATCTAACGCTGCATTTGCATCTTGTGAGTCGAACCCGTCTGACGCTAAATTGACGTTAACCGAGCCTTTTGGCGCATACACTCGGGCGTATGCTTGTGCCTCATTGGCAATTGCAGCGTACCCCCCAATTTTTAGAGCGATATTCGTTGCATCGGTGGCGTAGGGGATCAACTTTGTAAACCCTTGCAACGCCATGATTGTCACTTCACTGGCAATACCTTCGGCTTCACCTTTATATTCAAGGGTGCGTTCAAAGGCCAAAATTGTGCGCGTGCTGTTCTTCTCGCGGAGGTCAGTTGCAATATCGGCTTCTTTTTCTGCTTTTGCTTCCAATTTACGCGCCCGCTCTAACAATTCTTCAGCTTCTTCAATCTTTTCTAACTCAAGCTTGGCGCTAGGGCTCATTAGGCCGGTGCCTTTCAAGCTCAGGCCATCTAAGAAAAAGCCATTGTAGGCGTTGTAATTTGGGGCTTGAAGCGAAATGTGAATTTCAAGATCGTCCGCATCTGGCGCAACGTTGACTTCCATCCGAGACCAACGTCCAACCGGAAAATCACGTGTATCTAGCAGTCCGCTATTAAAGATCTGTTCGCCGCCAGAAAAAATTTGAACTTGAATTTCGGCCGCATCAACCGCACCTGAATAAGTCTTACCAGGTTCATAATAAGACACCATCTCAGGCCAAATTGGAATAGTAAGCTTATAAATTTCACCGGGATTTACACCGGTAACGCGTTGCGCCATGCGCGTAGAAATTGGCGGGCCGTAGCTACGGATTGCAAACGTATGCGTGCCATTACGCCACCAGCGGCCACCAGAGCCACTTTCCCAAACGCGCGCTTGTGGCTTCTGCCATTTCCCATCTTCGGCCCATACAAATGACCAACCATTTGGCAACTGTAAAGACGAATTCCCATTCCAGTTATAGGATCCTGATTCAAAACCGCCATTGCTAAGGAGGTTGCCATCAGCTTGTGCGACCGATGAAACGGTCAATAAAAACATTAGTGCAATGAATGCGCTAATAGTGGGACTAATTTTTTTCATATAAGTTATAAGGCCGTGCCCCTCTCTCAATAAGGTACCCAAGGGGTATATGCATCTACCATCAATAAGACACACATTATCGACATATGTCACACTATATTGCCTTAAAAAGGCTTACAAGTCTAGTAAATTTCATTAAAAATTACAGTTGTGCTGACTAAATTTACAAGATTCATATTAACCGCCTAATATGGATTCAAATGATGAACTGACGCAAAAATTGCGCGTAGCCACGCGTGCGCACTCACGAGATTAAGCATCTAATTCGC
>JAHDBW010000093.1:0-12045 GCA_020630175.1 Anaerolineales bacterium | reverse complement strand
CAAGTAGTAAAACACTGGGCGGTGTTTATTTGGGTTTGACTTCCCATAAGTTTCAACTGCTGCAGCAATACCAGCGTCAAGTTCAGGACCATCAGCCAACCCCAATTTCTTGATCAAGAAATTAGCCTTTACGCGGTCTAGTTCAGTTTTATCTGAGCCAGATACCATTGATGAATCTTTGTTATAGATTGACGGGCCCAAGCCAATTGTTACCTTGGTGAGCAGATCCATGTCTGGCTCCATGCCACACTTGTCTTTCAAATCTGCAGCATATTTTTCAATTAAAGCGGCGCGCTTACTCATAAATATCAATTCTCCTGAACATATAGAGTACAATTTTTTACCTAGTGTTAGATGGTATATACCATTTCACTATCCATTTAGATGCCTGATGTCACAAAAGGACACATGATCTAAACGATGTTCTCAGTATAGGAGGCTTAAAGTGTGTCTAATCGTCGCAAACCCAATGGTTACCCTTCTGTACGGTTAAACATTGGTTGTTGTTCTACTGCATCCCCGTCAGGAATACGCTCGAGCCCAACCATCTTATCAATCAGTATATTTTGAATGCGATGCACAGGTTCTTCAAAGTGATAGCACATCCGCCCACCACGATACGGATTCATCTTCAACCCCGCTTGCACTTTCTCAACAATATCAATGTCTTGCTGATTGACAAGCGTCCAAAATTCAACCAGTTGGTCAATTTCTTCTTGCGCCCCATCTGCTTCTAACGATTCGGGGTGACATAACAACCACGTTTGCTCAACGGTCCGGTCTGGCCCGTCTGGCTTGGTCATCATTAAGAAGATGTGGTTAGGCATTACGCTCAGCGCGGCATTCGGGAAAAGCCAGATAAAGCGTGCACTTTCGCGGTTGATATCGCTCAGCGTTGAAACTGGTGGTAGGCCTAGCCAACCGCCATCATCCCCGGCAGAAATCGGCCACGTGGTCATCCCCGTGTAAAGACCTGGCCCTTGCCAACGGTAGTGATCTTCCATGCGGGACACTTTGATCAGTTCAGGGTGCACCCAAGGCAAGTGGTAATACTCCATGTAGTTTTCACCCACAAGCTTGTAGTTCGACTTGAAAATAAATTCGCGTTCGCGCACTACGGTCCATTCATCTAGCCGATAATTTTCAAAACGTTGTGGCAAGTCACCTAATTGTTCAAGCAATGGCGCAGGGTCTTTGCCTAGGTGTACAAAAATCATGCCGCCCCAACTATCAACGCTAACGCCAAACAACGGGTAATCTTCCTTTTGGAATTTATCCACGCCACCCATGTCAAATACGCCGCGCATGTCTTCTGGGATGTCTGAGTCTTCAAATAATGGCGTGCCAATACACTCACCGTTCAAATCGTACGCCCAGCTATGATACGGACAACGAATGCGGCTACCACGCACATGGGTACAGTCGCTATCTAACATCATGACGCCCCGATGACGGCACACATTGTAGAACGCACGCAGTTCGCCTTCTTTATTACGGGTCACGATAATCGATTGGCCAGCAACGTCGGCCACAAATACGTCGCCAGGTTTGGCCACCATATCTTTGATACCAACCAGCACCCAGCTATTGCCAAAGACGCGTTTTTGTTCTAAACGATAGAACTCTTCTGAAGTGTAGGCTTCAGGAATGATTGTTAATGCAGACTCCACACCTGCCCGCGTATAGCGATAGGTTTCTTCTTTTAAAAAGTCTTCTGGTTTGAAAGTTTCGGGGTATAAATCTTTGTAGTCCATTACCAATCCTCGTGAATTAGAGTGTGTTGAGCTTCAATTCTAAAATGAATACGCCCACACGTCTGTTCAATATGATACTGAGCGTAGATAAAACGCCCTCTTTTCCTCATACGGTTGAATCAAAAAACGCTTATTCCAATATTGAAACAAGCGTTCTCAAAACTTTGTGAATTATTGCAATCTACTGCTAATGCAGTGCAATCCGTAATTATAAAATTTGGTTATTAAAGGCAATCAGCCCCTTAATAGAGGGTCACTCAGTTTGAACTAAGAGACATGCGCCCTGTGAAATAAGCTCACATTTGGCGGAATAAATCCAATGTGTAAGTAGACATCATCTGATAAATGATGTGCTAGCTTCATAAGAACCTCACCATCTGTTGGCACGGCCTTACCGTCCATCCACTCGCGTAGTTCTTTTGTTGTAACCCCTAACCAACTGGCAAATTGCGGCAACCCACGCCGTCGTGAATCTACTTCGCGCCATTCTAAATACTGTCGAACTAACCAATCTTCAAATCGCATTGTCTTACTCCAAGCCAATTCCGCTAATTTATTCCCCTGAATACTCTCTACTAACCTTGGTGCCTCTTTACCCCAGATAACTCACACCAAAGAGATAGCTTTATTTATGTTACTTGTAATTATAGGCGAACAGTCGTGCAGAATGAACCATTTTTCCAAACCCGAACCACATTCATACGAAGGATAAACGTGTAAAAAACCCAACTAGATTTTCACGGTGACCAGCGGTCACTATTAAACCAAAATCCAAGAATTCCTAAATTTGAGATCTATCAACTCAGCAATTTAAGTAGCGCTTGCCATTCACTTTTTCTCCGATTAAGCCTTAATGATTTTCAAAAGGTCCTAGAAGAGATTTAGAAAAAAGCCGGTTTGCAATTCATCGCCACGCAATGTCACTCAGCGCGTCAACATTGTTAAATAGGATGGCAACAGTGTTGCACAGTAAAAAACATCATATTGTGCAACCTAACTCTTGAATATTGGTTTACCAGAGTCAACCTATACGAATCCTTTTCCAATTCTTAAGGGTTTAAGTATTAAGGTGAAGTTGTACAAATGGGCATTATTAAACCTATTATCAACTTTTTGCACCCACTATGACTATTCATCGTTCTTATTCGCACCTAGTTCCAAAGTCGTTACTCATCGTTATCTTCACATTGGGAATCTTTGGGAGTCTAACTCCCCAGCCTGCACTTACAGCGGCACCACTTGCATCTGTTATGTCTGCTGCTGACGCGGCATTTCTACAGCCCAATCCAGTTTTAGATGTTGCCAAAGAAGCCGTAAAGCCTTTAGCGCCACAAACCGGTTTCGCAATTTACAAAATTACCGTCACAAATAACGGAACCGCCAACGCAGATGGCGTACAGATTACAGATAGTCCTGCCTTAGCGGGGTTCACTTACTCAGATGGCATCGCCGACTCGGTCACGCTCTTAGGTGGCGCAACGCAAACAACAGTTGTCTCACCGGCGAATGGTGACGCCAATCCAGTCTGGGGAGATTTCTCAATCCCAGTTGGGGGCAGCGTGGAGATTCTTTTTGGGATGCAGGTTGAGGCCAGCACGCCATTAGGCAATGCCAACAACAGCGCGTCCGTGACAACATCAACTTTTGGGACTGTTATCAATAACTTTGATGGCAATACAACCGCCGATGATGATGTTCAA
This sequence comes from Anaerolineales bacterium, assembly GCA_020630175.1. Classification (GTDB taxonomy): domain Bacteria; phylum Chloroflexota; class Anaerolineae; order Anaerolineales; family UBA6668; genus JAHDIM01. The sequence goes on along the minus strand of JAHDBW010000093.1, from coordinate 8,591 downwards.
GTCACCACACCACCCTTCACCTGCGACAGCTCACAATATATTGTGACCGGTAACGCAGACTCAGAGCTATTCCGAATTGATCGCAGCACTAGCCCATTTACATTTGAACCGATTGGCCCGCCAACCAGTTCTGCGCATTATCCAAATACATTCAAGCTAAACGGCCTCGCTTACAACCCGTTCGACAATTACATGTACGCAACGGTTAGCGGCGGCAATGGTGCGTTTTCAACCTATGACATCGTCCGAATCGATGCCAACGGCACACCCACCAACATCGGCTCACCCGGCGCGTTCTCAGGCACATATGCCGGGGCATTTGCCGGTGATGGCACCTACCTCGTTGGTGGTGGCCGCACGATGAACACCTTTGACGTCAATAGCGCACCGCCCGTCAAACTATCCACTGTCGTCTTCCCAGGTGGAAATTCCTTTACAGACTTTGCAGTTGATCCAACGGACCCAACGCCAAATCGTTTTTATTTTGTCAACGAAAGTGGTGCAAATGACACCGTCTGCTATGGCGACTACACCACCGGCACGGTAGATGGCTGTTTACCAAACCCAACCGGCTTCAATCACAATGCGGGGTCACAATTCTTTGACGGTCTCGGCAATCTTTATTACCGTAGCAACAGCGACACCAACGTCTATCTCGTGGATATGGATGCCGCTAGCCCAACGTATGGCGTTGCAACCCTAGTCTCAAGCGCGCCAACCGGTGGCAACCATGACGGTGCCTCCTGTGCGTTTGAAGTCTTTATGGAAAAAGAAGTGTCGCCAGAGAACGCCGCACCGGGCGATATTGTCACCTACACTTACACCATCGCGAACTCATCTGCAGAGCCACTTTCTGGGCTAATTTTCACAGACACCATGGACGCTGGCCGGACTTTTATCGGCGGTACCCTTGTCAATCCATTAGGTGGGACGCCAATCGTTGGGTCAAACACCATCACAATTACCGATGGCGTGATCCCGCAAAGCTCTATCGTAGAAATTCAAATCGACGCCCAACTGCCAGCGCCCATGGTTGGCGGTACCGTGTACAACCAAGCAAATCTAGCTGGCCTAAGCACAACATATGGCGGGTCGATTGTGTCTGACTATGTGGCGAGTGCTGAAGAATTAGATCCCACGCCACTCAAAATTGCCGCGCTCGGGTTGGCAAAAAACGTCAAAACCGGACCGACATTTACCGCTGACGGCGCTTTTGACGTCACATATGAACTGATCCTAGAAAACATTGGGGATACAGAACTGCATGACCTGCAAATTACAGATGATCTTGCAACGCCATTTGGCACCTATGAAGTACCAGCCGTCGGGGTAGATGCAGAGAACGAATACACAATCAAATCGGTTGTGATTGCAACCGATAGCGCTGATGGCCTAGCGCTCAACCCAAGCTTTGACGGGAGCGCTAATCAGGCGCTGCTAGACGGTGACACCGGCAGCCTCGCTGTTGGCGAAACCGCAGTTGTTGAGCTCACGGTCACCTTCTTTGCAGACTTTACTGCTGGCTCACCTGTCACCTATAACAATCAAGCCAGCGCCTCTGGCGATATTCCTGAAAATAATAACGGCACGCCAGATTCAGACGTGACTGACCTTTCCGACAATGGCACCGCAACAGACGCCAACGGCAGCCGCTATGCCAATGAAGCCGGTGAGAATGACATCACGCCTATTGAAGTTAGTTCTGCGGCCTCTATCAACATCGTCAAAACCGTCGCGCCAGACACTAACGTTGAAAAAGACGATGTCTTAACCTATACCTTCACAATTACAAATGATGGCAACCTGCCTATCAACGCGGTTCAATTTACAGACCCGCTGCCCGGTTTAGGCACCATTACCTGCGCGAACACGTCTGATGGCGATGTCTTTACCAACGATGGCACGCAGCAACTTATTCCAACGGAATCTGTGGTTTGTACAGCGCCTTATACGGTAACCCAAACCGACATCGATACCATCAGCAGCACCATCGATAACACGGCAACCGTCACTGGCACGGCCACAGACACAACGCCCGTTACCGATAACGACACTGCCCAAGCAACAACGCTAAACGCGCCAGCCATCAACATCATTAAGTCTGTGGATGACCCAACCCCGACCTTAGGCCAGTTGGTCACGTATACGTACACTGTTCAAAATACGGGTAACCGCACGCTAAACCCAGTGGTTGTGACCGATGCCCATGGCGGCTCTGATCCACTCAGCGCAATTACCTGTGACGCAAGTTCACTCGCGCCAGCTGCCAGCACAACGTGTAGTGCAACCTATACCGTGACGCAAACTGATGTGAACGCTGGCTCTGTACTCAATACGGCCACAGCCACCGGCACCCCACCAGCGGGACCGAACGTCACCGCCACAGACACGGCTGAGCTAAAAATTGAAGCTTTCCCGGGTATCTCATTGGTCAAATCGGCAGACAATACATCGCCAGCAAACGGCACGTTAGTCACCTATAGCTATGCTGTCAAAAACACTGGCAACGTCACGCTTGATCCAGTTGTCGTCACAGATATTCATAACGGCAATGCAGCCCTCAGCGCCATTAGTTGCCCCGCAACCTTACTTGCGCCAGATGCCAGCATGACCTGTACTGCCACCTACACCGTCAATCTGGACGACGTAAACGATGGCCTCGTGACCAACACGGCAACGGTCAACGGCACGCCACCCAGCGGCCCTAATGTCAGCGACAGCGATAGCGAACAACTCACGATTGCTCCAGACCCAGCAATTAGCCTATCTAAAACGCCAAATGTTGCGCTATTAGATGCTGGCGACAATGTCACCTACACCTACACAGTGACCAACAACGGCAATGTTACGCTCAACCCCGTGACCATTACCGATGTTCACGAAGGCGACAATCCACTGAGCCCAATTTCATGTCCGCAGACGATCCTAAATCCGGGTGATTCAATGGACTGTACCGCCACCTACACCGTCAATCAGGTAGATGTGGATACTGAGCTCGTCAGTAACACGGCAACGGTAAGCGGTAAACCACCAGCAGGTGCCAATGTCACCGCCGAAGATACCGCCATCATCGAATTCCCACCGGGCCCGATTATTGGCATTGAAAAAGGTGTCAGCAACCTCACCCCGGCGGCAGGTGAAACCATTACGTATCGTTATGAAGTCAGCAACATCGGCAACGTGACGCTCTACAGCATCAACGTCACTGACATCCACAACGGTAGCGGTTCGCTTAGCGCAATCTTCTGCCCGATGGCAACGCTGGCACGCGATGAAAGTATGACTTGTACAGCAACCTATACCGTGACACAAGCGGATATCGATTCTGGCAACTTAGACAACACCGTCACCGTAAACGCCGAATCGCCATCTGGCACCGAGGTTACAGACAACGACGCTCTGGAATTACTGTTCCCAGCGAATCCAAATATTACGCTCGTCAAAACTGCAAACGTCACCACTGATGTTGCCGTTGACGATGTGATCACTTACAGCTTCGTTGTAGAAAACACGGGCAATGTGACGCTCAATCCAATTTCCGTAACAGACCCGCTCGAAGGTCTTAGTGTAGTTAGCTGCCCGGTTACAACCCTAGCCCCAGCAACAGCAACCACCTGTACTGCCACTTACACCGTTACACAAGACGATGTTGATACCGGTCAGATTGATAACACGGCTGGCGTTTCTGGCACCCCTCCAGTTGGTGATCCAGTGGCTGATACTGACACAGAAATCGTCACAACCGAAGCGGCTGACCCGGCAATTCAAATTGAAAAATCAGCTGACCCCGCTGCCAATGGCGCAGTGGATGATGTCATCACCTACAGTTTTGTCGTCACTAACGTTGGCAACGTCACGTTAGACACAATTGCCGTCACCGACCCGTTGCCAAACCTTTCTGCAATTAGTTGTCCGGCAACCACGTTAGCACCAACAATTTCAATGACCTGTACGGCCACCTACACCGTTACCCAACCCGATGTAGACGCGGGCAGCATTGATAATGAAGCAACCGTCACTGGTGAAGATCCAAATGACACGCCTGTCGATGATAAAGACAATATCTCTACGCCATTGATTGCGGCTGATCCCGGCATTAGCCTGCGCAAGTCTGTGGCACCAAATACAGAATTAGCACTTGGTGATAACCTCACCTACACCTTCATTGCTGAAAACACCGGTAATGTCACGCTAAACCCAGTCACCATTACAGACCCATTGGCCGGCCTAGGGACAATCACCTGTGACGCTAGCGTCTTAGCGCCGGGCGCAATTGCCACCTGTACCGCGCCATATACCGTCAGCCAAACCGACATTGATAACGGTCAAATCGTCAACAATGCCAGCGTGACGGGGATTGATCCCAACGGGGCACTGGTAGACAGCAAAGCAGATGCCACCGCCCTAACGCTGCGTGATCCTGGCTTATATTTTGATAAGACCGCTGATGTGACTGAAAATCTTGAAGTGGGGGATCTCGTAACCTTCACCTTTGAAACAGGCAATACCGGCAATGTCACGCTCAACAACGTGGAAGTGGTCGACACCAGCCTGCCCGGTCTGAGCGCCATCACCTGTAACAACACTTCACTTGGCGATATCTTCGCCAATGACGGCACCGACTCGCTCGACCCAAATGAAACCGTCATTTGTAGCGCCACCTATACCATGGCGCAAGCGGATATCGACAATGGCTTTGCTGAAAACTTAGCATCAACAAGTGGCGAGCCAAGCAATGGTGACCCAACGCTCAGCGATGATGATACGGAACTGCTAACAACGCTACAAAATCCGGCGCTGACCCTCACCAAGATTGGTGACATTGCAGGCGGCTTAGAAAAAGATGACGTCGTCACGTACACCTTTACGATCACCAATACCGGCAATATGACCATCACTGCCGTCGAGTTGAGCGACCCACTGCCGGGGCTTTCAGCGTTTACTTGCGGCAATACATCAGAAGCAACACCGTTCCTCAATGACGGGTCTGACGATCTTATTCCGGGCGAAAGCGTTGCGTGTACCGCCACCTACACCGTTACCCAAGCTGATGTAGACGCGGGGCATGTCCTGAACACGGCAACTGTCATGGGCAACGATCCAAATAGTGATCCCGTCCAAGACCAAGCCGATGAAGATATTCCTGCGGCGCAAAACCCAGTCATCTCCTTAGCTAAGTCAGTGGATGATGCGGCCCCAGCGCTAGGCGATACGCTCACCTACAGTTATTTGGTCAGCAATGCTGGCAACGTCACTTTAGATGAAATCGCCGTTACAGATGTACACAGCGGCTCTGATCCACTCAGTGCAATTAGCTGCCCGTTTACTGAATTAGCACCCGGTAACGCCATGACGTGTACCGCCACTTACGTCGTCACTCAAGCAGATGTAGACGCAGGCACATTGGACAATACAGCCACCGTCAACGGCCAAACGCCAAGCGATACGCCCGTTACCGATACAGACGCGCTAGCGCTTGAAATCCCAGCGTCACCGCTCATCGATCTCACAAAAACAGCCGACAACAACACGCCAGTGCTTGGTGAAACCGTCACGTATACCTACACCGTACGCAACAATGGCAATGTCACGCTCAACACCGTTGGCATTACAGATGTGCACCCCGGCGTTGGCGCACTGAGCGCAATTGACTGTCCGGCAGACACCTTAGCGCCTACTGCCAGCATGGTCTGTAGCGCGACCTACACCGTGCTCCAAGGGGATATCGACAATGAATCCTTGACTAATGTTGCCACGGTCACCGCAACCCCGCCAATTGGCGCGCCGATTACCGACATTGATGATGAGACGCTGCTCTTTGATGCGTATCCATTGATCGATGTTGCCAAAGCCGTCAGCAATGCCACGCCATTGGCTGGAGATCTCATCACTTACACCTACACGGTTAGCAACACCGGAACGGTAACGCTCACCAATGTGGGGATCACCGATGTACACTCTGGGTCTAACCCACTTGGCACAATTACCTGTGGCGCCACAACGTTGCTACCAACGCAAAGCACCGAATGTAGCGCGCTGTATACCGTCAGCCAAGCTGATGTTGATGCGGGCTTACTAACCAACACCGCAACCGGCGCTGGCACCACACCAGATGCAAGCATCATCACTGAAGATGATGACATTACTATTGAATTTGACCCTGTGCCAAGCATTGGCATTGTCAAAACTGTAGACAACAACACGCCAGTCTTGGGCGAAATTGTCACCTACAGCTATGCAGTCACCAACACCGGTAACGTAACGCTCAACAACATCCTCGTGACGGATGCGCATGGTGGATTTGTAGCGCTAAGCGCGATCACCTGCCCAACAGACACGCTTGCGCCAGCGGCCAGCATGACCTGTACCGCAACCTACGCCGTGCAACAAGAAGATATTGACGCCACCACCGTCAGCAATACGGCAACCGTGGTTGGCGATCCGCCAATTGGCGCACAAATCAACGCAACTGATGACGCGATCCTAGTCTTTGACAGCCGCCCGCTCATCGATCTCAAGAAAAGCGCGACGCTTACCAGCGCTGGCCGAGATGACGTAGTGACCTATGTTTATGAAGTCACCAACATCGGTACGGTAAGCCTCACTAGCGTTGGCGTAACAGACACCCACTCTGGGTCTGATCCGCTAAGCGCAATTACCTGTGGCACCGACGCGCTACTGCCGGGCGAAGGTACAACCTGTACCGCAACATATACCGTGACCCAATTAGATGTAAACGCGGGCACGCTAACCAACACCGCCGAAGCCAGCGGCACCGCGCCAGACACCAGCGTTGTCAACGATAGTGACGACTGGACTGTTGATCTGCCGCAAGGGCCAATGATTTCGCTCGACAAAACTGTGAGTAATAGCACCCCACTTGTGGGCGAAACGATTACCTATAGCTATGCCGTGACCAACACTGGCAACGTCACGCTCAGCAACGTTGGCATTACGGATGTCCACGGCGGCGTCAGCGCTTGGCCGGGTGTCACCTGTGCCGAAACAACCCTAGCGCCAGACGCCAGCACCACCTGTACCGCCGACTACGTTGTAGACCAAGGCGATATTGATGCCGGTAATATTAGCAACCTTGCCACTGTAAGTGCTGACCCACCAATTGGCGATCCGGTTACAGATACAAGCGATGAAGACATTATCTTTGAAGCATTACCGTTGCTAGCTGTGGTCAAAACAGCCAGTGACACCGCAGCCGATGCGGGTGAAACCATCACCTACACTTATCTTGTCACTAACAACGGCAACGTTACGCTGACAGCCATTGGCGTGACAGATGTCCACGGGGGCGCTGGCACCTTAGTAGATGGCGGCTGTGATGTGACCGTAATCGCACCGACTGAAGTGGCAACGTGTACCGCGACTTATGAAGTCACGCAGCCCGATGTTGATGCAGGTGCTGTCACGAACATCGTAACGGCCAGCGGCACGCCACCAGTTGGTGATCCGGTAACAGACACCGACGATGAAGAAGTTCGCTTCCCACCGGGTGCCGCCATCTTATTAGAAAAGACGGTTGATAACACCGCCCCCAGCGCTGGTGAAACGGTTACCTACAGCTATACCGTGACTAACACCGGTAACGTCACGCTACCAACAGTCACACTCACTGACGTGCATGGCGGAACGGGCACATTCACACAGCCAGTTTGCCCAGAAGCAGATCTTGATCGGGGTGAATCGATGGTGTGTAGCACAAGCTATACGGTGACCCAAGACGATGTCGACAGCGGCAACGTTAGCAACACCGCAACAGCAGTTGGCACCCCAGCAATTGGCGACCCTGTAAACAGTAGTGACACTGAAGAACTTATCTTCCCGCCAGCGCCGAGCTTGATCCTACAAAAAACGGCTGACAATACCGCCGACACAGTCGTTGACGACGTGATTACCTACACGTTTAGCTTGTTCAACACGGGCAATCTAACGCTCAAAAATGTACGGCTTAGTGATCCACTGCCCGGCCTAAGCACGCTCAGCTGTGCCGACACGTCTAATGCTGATCCGTTCCTGAACGACGGCACGGATACACTTAGTCCCGGTGAAAATGTAACCTGTACCGCAACTTATACCGTCACCCAAGCTGATATTGACAATGGCCTGCTTAGCAATACCGCAACAGCAACCGCCGCCAGCCTAACGGATACACCAGTTGAAACAACCGACACGCATGAAATCCCGTTTGCACAGTTACCAGACCTCATCCTAGATAAGTCTGTTGACGTTGTAGAGGCGACTGAAGGCGACACGGTCAACTTCTCATTTACGCTGCGAAATGCGGGCAACGTGACCCTCACCGAAGTGAGATTGCTCGATCCATTTGATGGGCTTGGCGCAATTACCTGTGGCCTGACCACCAACGCCGATGCATTTGCAAACGATGGCAGCGACACGCTTGATCCCGGTGAAGCCGTGACCTGTACCGCGCCTTACCTCGTAACAGCCGCCGACGCAGCCCAAGGTGAGCTTGAAAACTTAGCCACGGTCTACGGCATTGATCCAGAAGATGACTATCAATCTGATGTCAACAGCGCCCTTTTCTTAGTAGAAGAGCCACCTGTAACGCCGACCCC
>JAHDBW010000431.1 GCA_020630175.1 Anaerolineales bacterium | reverse complement strand
ATATTTTCACCGCACACGCGCCCTACTGCTTGATCTAAACTGACTTCTTCTAGCGTGCCCACTTCATAGGCTTCTTTTATTTTGGCCTTGGTGGTGGGCATGGTTTGCTCAACCGCGTCGCCAATCAGCAAATCGTCTTGTTCAGTCAGGGCCTGCTTGATGATCTTGACCGTGGCGTCAACATCGGCCAAGGTGCGTTGAAATGGCATCAGCAGCATCAACGTGCGCAGCTGGCTCTTTTCGGGGATCACGTCTAAGTCTTGTAATTTTGTGTTGAGCCGCTGCCCAGAAATGCCTAAGGCCGCCGTATAGAAAATAAGCTTCGTGCGGTCATGCCCGCAAATATCTGGATTTTGCTCCAACGTGCGCACGTGCCGGATTGGCGTCAAAATCCCGCTCAGCTGTTCAATAAATGCCGTGCGCAAACTGACCGCATGCGCCATATACGCGGGGCCTTCTTGCGCCCAAATACGCGTGGTCTCTTGGATCGATGCCAGCAAATGCCAAGACGGGCTGGTGGTCAGCAGCGTGCGATATTGCTGATACAACCGTTCGCGCGGCACCATCCAGTCATTGTCGTTGCGCCATAAAATCACACCCGTTTGCTGTAGCGACCCACCCTGCTTATGCGGACTGGTGACAATAATATCGGCACCAGCAGCCGCGGCCGTGCGCGGTTGCACGCTAGGGTCAAAGTAGAAGTTACTGCCCCAAGCCTCATCCACGTAAATGATCACATCGCGAATGGCCCGCAGCGCAGTAATCAGCGCTTGCAAATCTAAAGACAGCCCTTCATACGTTGGATTAGAAATCAGCACAATGTTGATGCTTTCATCTGCCCGAAAGGCCTCAACAAAATCGGCAATCTTGTTCGGTAAAAAGAATTGATAATCCGGGTGATAACGCGGCGTTAGGTAGGACATACACACGCCATAATCTTCAGCGGCATACACCACAGACTTATGAATGTTGCGCTGCGTCAGCACATGCGGGCGCACGTTATGGGTTTCCCAAAAGTGCTGTGCCAGTGCCTTCATCACCATAAAATTGCTGCCGCTAGAGCCATTTACGGAAAATAAGCAATGGTGCGTCTCTGCCACGTACTGCTCTTTCCAATACGTTTGCGCCACCTCACGCATGGCCGCCCCAAACACGCCGGAAGACGCTGACCACGGCGGCGTTTCTGGATTGCCATAGCGATCAAATGAAACGGACATATCTAGCTCATAAATATTGTGCACCGCTTGCTGGTTCCGCAAAATCGACGGCGTACACCAAGCTAAGTCCGGCACATGTTCATTTTGGAGATCTAAAATCGAATTGAGAGGGGTCATATTTTATGTATTATTGCCTATACGCAGTGCAAGAAAGAGAGATAACAATTAATTGCTAAACTGTTAATGGTTAATTGTTAATTTTGGTTTGTGTAATGGCCCTAAGTTGCGTGACTGTCTGTGTCTTACAGGAGACACTCTTCATTAATGATTAAGAGTTATCAATTTAGCAATTAATTATTTTCCGAGATCGCAATTGAAGACGCCACAGAGAATAGCAATCCGCTTTACGTCATAACATTGTCAGTATCATGTACCTTTTCTATCGTCCAGCGCGAAGCGTCCTCTATCCTCTATCGCCGCTCGCGCAAGCCCATCTTACAAGTATTACCAGAATTCGCAAATCGATAGAAAACGGTTTGACAAATACGAAATTCGTAATAAAATCACGCTACGCAACGAAACTCGTAAATATATGGATAAATTAGACTACTCAATTTTGGCAATGCTGCAGGAAGATGGACGCCGCGCATTTACCGAAATTGCTAAAAGCTTAGATGTCACAGAAGGCACCGTTCGCAAGCGCGTCACACGCATGCAAAAAGACGATGTTGTGCGCATTATTGCTTTGGTCGACCCGCACAAAGCTGGGTTTGAAGCGCCAGCAATTATCCATGTCAACGTTACGCCCCCGCACTTACAAGACGCCGCAGAAGCAATCAAAGCCTTTCCAGAAGTAAGTTATTTACTAATGGTTTCGGGCGAATACGACCTCATGGTCGAAGTCCGCTGCCGCGATCGGTTACACTTTGCCGCCTTTGTGCGCGACAAATTACAGCAAGTTGTGGGCGTGCAAAAGACAGTTTCGATGATGGTGTTAGAAACATACAAAATTGCCGAAGTTAGCGTGTTGGAGGCCGCCGAACACAACACAGTCGTCAATTAA
>JAHDBW010000092.1 GCA_020630175.1 Anaerolineales bacterium | reverse complement strand
AGCAACGGTCTCCAACACCGTAGGTCGTGGGTTCGATCCCTGCCGCCCCTGCTTACACAAACATTGTTTGTGGCAAACAAGAGTTTGCACTTGGAAGTTTGGCATAGTTGGCTAAGCTTCGCGCGAAATTGCATAACAAATCGGTATGCAGATCTAGCAAAATAAAAATTGCCTTAATCGTCCCTTATGGGACGATTTTTGTGCGCCTAAATTCGAAAAAAACGAGCAATCATAAATGAGTACTCCACAAATCATCACCCTGGTGTTTGCAATCCTTATTGTTGCGCTAATTGCCTATTATTTGGTATCCAACTGGGAAGATGTTCGCAACTACTACCGTGAAACAGTCGGTGAACTGCGTAAAGTAGACTGGCCTTCAAATAAGGAAACTTACAACCTCACCATTATTGTATTGATTACAGTAATCTTGAGCGCGCTTTTCCTTGGGATGTGGGACTACTTATTTGAATATATTATCGGATTGCTAATTTAGGCACGAGTAAAGGGTCTCGGGCGGGTGCCGAGCATTTACGCTTGTGCCATGCCTGACTTACCTTAACACTCTATCCTTCTATTATGACTGACTCTAAGAAACCAATTGGTGAATTCAAAGTTGATTTCAATGACGGCTTTGACGATGAATTGAACATGTCGCTGGCAGATAAGCTAGCTGCACTGGCTGAATCTCGCAAAGCGCCCAAGTCACCTATTGAAGCTGCGCTTAGCGGCGTCGATATTGAAACCACTCCACCAACTGATTCTGATGGTAACCCAATTGCAAGTGATGAACTTGTTGCGCGGGCCCGTCCGGGTGAGCCAGCTTGGTACGTCATTCACTGCTACTCAGGGTATGAAAACAAGGTGCATCACAACATCGATCACCGTGTAGAAACCATGGGCATGTCTGATTACATTTTTGATGTAATTGTGCCAAGTGAAGAAGAAGTAGAAGTTAAAGAAGGCAAACGCAAAACAATTGAGCGCCGGGTATTCCCTGGTTATATGTTGGTCAACATGATTTTGACCGATGACTCTTGGTTTGTGGTCCGTAACACGCCGGGTGTGACAGGCTTCGTTGGGATGGGTAATGAACCTACCCCACTGCCAGAAGCAGAAGTAGACAAAATCTTGCAACGCATGGAAGCAGAAGCGCCACGCATCAAGGTCTCCTTCAAGGTCGATCAAAAAGTACGCATTATCGATGGTCCTTTCAATGACTTCATTGGTAACGTGTCTGAAATTGACATGGAACGTGCAAAAGTACGTGTCATGGTGTCTTTCTTTGGTCGTGAAACACCAGTTGAACTTGACTTCTTACAAGTAGAAAAAACCTAACGACGTTCTTCGTCGCGAGATAAAGAAAATCTTGCGCTAGCGTAGTTTTTATAAGCTGCGACCACTAGCGCTTGGAGAAATAAAGATGGCAAAAAAGCTAAAAGCAGTGGTTCGCCTGCAACTTCAAGCAGGTAAAGCAAACCCAGCACCACCAGTTGGTCCAGCATTGGCACCACACGGTGTGAACTTGATGGGGTTCTGTAAAGAATACAACGCCCGCACCCAACAACGTGCTGGTGAAATTATCCCGGTTGATATTTCAATCTTTACCGATGGATCTTTTCAACTTCAACTCCGCACGCCACCAGCTGCAGTTATGCTGCGTAAAGCTGCTGGTTTGGAAAAAGGCTCTGCAGTGCCGCACACCACTAAGGTTGGCTCTGTGACTTGGGATCAAGTCAAAGCAATTGCAGAAACCAAAATGAAAGATCTAAACGCAATCAACATTGAAGGCGCGATGCAACAAATTGCTGGTACCGCTCGCTCAATGGGTATTGTTGTAAAAGACTAGTAACTAACAGTGCTCAACACTTGTTGAGCGCTGAAAACAATTTATATTCGTGGAAGGTTAGTTTCTACTCACGGCTCCTCGCCAGAAACAACCGCATGTACCACAGGAGGTCCATATTATGGCTAAACGAGGTAAAAACTATAACGCTGCGCGTGCAAAGATCAATGCTGATACTAACTACGCACTGGCAGACGCAATCAACTTGGCAAAAGAAACATCTGCTACCAAGTTCGATTCAACCGTAGAAGTCCACTTCAACACAACGCTAGATCCGCGCCAAGCTGATCAACAAATCCGCACCTCTGTTACCTTGCCAAAAGGCTTGGGTAAAACAGTGCGCGTTTTGGTGTTTGCTGAAGGTGAAGGCGCAAAAGCAGCCTTAGACGCTGGCGCTGACTACATCGTTGATGACGAAATGGTCAAGAAAATCCAAGGCGGTTGGACAGAGTTTGACGCTGCAATTGCAACGCCAAGCCAAATGGGTAAAGTTGGTCGCTTGGGTCGTATTCTTGGGCCACGCGGCTTGATGCCTAGCCCTAAGTCAGGCACCGTTGTTGCTGACGATCAATTGCCACGCGTAATCAATGAAGCCAAAGCTGGCCGCGTTGAACTACGTTTGGACCGCAACGCAAACATTCACGCTTCAATTGGTAAGGTTTCCTTCCCAGCAGAAGATTTGCTAGAAAACCTGAACGCTATCGTTGACACCATCAAACGCGCGCGTCCGGCAGCGGCAAAAGGTGCTTATATCAAGCGCTCAACCATGACCACCACCATGGGCCCAGCCATTCGCATTGATATCGGCTCAACGTCCTAAATAAATTTTGCGGGTCGCGCAGCACAACTAATGTTGTGCGACTCGTTGTTTTTGTAAACTCGTGTATAATTCGCGAGTAATTGAATAAGTCAGTCATCTTGACCAGAGACCGTAGGCGTCCCGAGTATTACTTAGGGCTTAATCTCCTACCGAGGAAAAGAGATACGCTGCCAAGCTGCCCTAACGGGTGCTTGCCTTGCATGTCTTCAAAGCCTTTGTGTCTCGTCAGATACAAAGGCTTTTTTTATTGTGTGAATAAACTGCCCTTTCAGGGGCAGACTAATCAAAACCTGGAGGGTTACATTGGCAATTTCAAAAAAGAAAAAGCAAGAATTTGTCGCTACGTATGTTGACCTCCTGAACCAAAGTCAAGGCGTTATCCTTACGGAAAACAACGGGATGTCAGTAGCGCAACTGCAAGAGTTACGCAACACGGTTCGTCAGCAAAATGGTGCATTCCACGTTGCTAAGAACACCCTTACTGCCATCGCGATGAAAGAAGCAGGGATGCCAGTGCCGGAAGACCTTCTCCAAGGGACAACCGTCGTTGGGTTCGCTTTTGATAACATGCCGGGTATCGCTAAGACCATTACTGAGTTCGCAAAGAAAAACGAACAAGTAGTTGTCAAAGGCGCTGTGATGGATGGCAACATCCTCTCCCCAGCTGATGTCAAAGCTTTGGCCGATCTGCCTTCAATGGATGAACTGCGCGCTAGCTTCCTGGGTGTCTTGAACGCTCCAGCAACGCAAATCGCAGGTGTCCTCAACAGCAGCGTCAGCCAAGTGGTTCGGGTTATCAAAGCATACTCCGAAAAAGATGGAGCAGAAGCCGCCGCATAATACGGTGCGCCTGATCTCTATCAACTGTTTGAAACAAAATTTAGTACAAAATATAATTCTGAAATAAAGGAAGATTACCATGGCCGATTTAGAAAAAATCGCAGAAGAACTGAGCAGCCTTACCATCTTGGAAGCTGCTGAACTAACCAAAGTCCTCGAAGAAAAATGGGGCGTATCTGCAGCAGCACCAGTCGCAATGATGGCAGGTGGTGGCGGTGGCGGCGGTGCAGCCGCTGAAGCAGTAGAAGAAAAAACCGAATTTGACGTTGTTCTAACCGATCACGGTCCAAAGAAAATCAACGTTATTAAAGCAATCCGCGCACTAACAAGCCTAGGCTTGAAAGAAGCGAAAGAAGCTGCTGAAGGCACCCCAAGCACCATCATGGAAGGCGTTGCTAAAGAATCAGCTGAAGATGCTAAGAAGAAGCTTGAAGAAGCTGGCGGTAAAGTCGAAATTAAGTAGACTGCCTGTTTCTGTATAACAGGGGCTTGCTACGGTAAGTCACCTCACATACTTTTTACAAGCAAACGGCGTACTGTGCTTTACAGTACGCCGTTTTTTGTGGTACGAATGTTGCAGGAAAAAGTGACAAAGCGCCGTTAATACAGTGTCTATCTTGTAACGGCGGAGTGGCAAAGCTTGGGTTAGCTTTGACGCAGGTTGTCACTTCGCTTACAAAGGCGACATTGATTATTGGTATGTCTTGAACTTATTTCCAGACTGTAAATTTATGGGGTTAGTATGAACTTATTACAACGATTGGGTCGGGCACTGCTAAGCAAACAAAGCTTGCTTGGGATGGTTGCGTTGGCAGTTGCGTTTAGCACGGCATTAGTTGCCTCTGCTGAAGCGCCACAAGCCGAAACTGCCAGCAATAGCGCGGCTTTTCCAACCACACGGCGCGTGAATGTGCCGTACACCACGCTACCGGTAGATGGCGTGTATTACCTGCCAGCAATCTCGCTTTCCAGCAATTTTTGGTTTGGCAGCATTTCTCAAACCGACAACTTCACCGATGTGCGCATGATCTACAACGACACCACGTTGTTTGTGCATGTAAACGTATATGACAACCGACTTTGGTACAACGAAGAACCAGGCACAGAGCCGCTAACCAATTGGGATAGTGCCACGCTCTACCTGAACACCACTGGTAACACTGGTGGCACACCGCAAGCGAGTGCTTATAAATTTGAAGCACAGTTTGGCCCAGATGACTGGGTCCGTGGGCGGCGTGATTTGTATCAGTACGGGTTCCAAGGCAATGGTGCCGACTGGGTTGCCAGCGGCGCGCCTTTCACCACGCACTCTTATTACCGTGGCCAAAGCGGTCCTAACAGCGGCGCAGAAGATCGTGGTTGGTGGGTTACCTATCAAATTCCATTTACAAGCCTAGGCTTGACCGGTGCTCCGCCACAGGGCACAGAATGGGGCCTTGCCGCAGTTGTGCATGATAAAGACACCGCAGCAGGTGGAACCACCATGAAGTTCTGGCCTGAAGCGTTGAACGGGCATGTGCCACAAACTTGGGGCGAACTCTCTTTTGGTGAAATTGAATATCAAGCGCCAGTGGTTACCAATCCACAAACGCTACGTATTCAAAACGGCGTGGATGGCGGCGTAATGACCGATGCCCACGTTGGGGGGCACACAAACTGTGGTGATGCGGAAGAAAACCCGACCTTCTGGACGGAAGACAACCCGAATCCCGGTAACCCATTCCCAGACATCTATAACGGTTGGCCAAACCGCAATCGCGCTGGCTTCCAACAGATCAACGTTCAAAACCAAGTTGATGTTGTAGATTGGCCGTGTTACTCACGCTACTACATGCAAATCCCGCTGAGCCAAATGCCAGCTGGCAAGCAAATTGTTTCAGCAAAACTGACCTTCTTCCAATTTGGGAACGGTGGCTTAGGCTATAACGCTGCTTATGGCTCTTACCTGCGGGCTTACAGCTTGGCCGAAGGCTGGAGCGAAAGCACCATTACTTGGAACAATGCGCCAATGGCGTTGGAAAACATGAATGGCAGTTGGGTTGAATCGCTTGATCCGGCCACCTACCCTGGCTATTATGCGAACCCACCATTGCCGCGCACTTTAGATGTGTCTAAGGCTGTGTCTGATTTCTATAACTCTGGACAAGCGGTAAATCTTGCTATTTGGAGTGCCGACGCACCGCCACATAGTGGGAAGTATTTCTACTCTGCTGAAGTTGAAGATGCGCGCTACCGCCCTGTGCTAGAAATTGTCTATGGCGATGGCACAACAGCGACTGCTCCGGTTGCGCCAGCAGTGCCAACGGCGGCACCAGTTCAACCGGCTGCCCCTGCTGCGCCGGCTGCACCAGCAGTGGCAACCACAACATATCAAATTCAAGCGGGTGATACGCTAAGCATCGTGTCCCGCAAGACTGGGTTTAGCCTGACTGAAATTTTGAATGCGAATCCAAGCTTGACGAACCCGAATCTGATCTTTGTGGGTCAGGTTATCAACTTGCCTGGTAGCGGCGCTAGCTTGCCAGTTCCGACGCCTGTAGCGAGTGCTGGCAATACGGCGGCACCTGCGCCAACAGCAGCCCCTGTGGCAGTGGTAGCGCCTGCAACTGCCGGGGCTACGTATACGGTTGCGCCTGGGAATACGCTGAGCATTATTGCGCGGCAGATTGGGTCTTCATTACGTGAATTGCTCAACCTAAACCCGCAATTGGATAATCCTAACGTGATCTATCCGGGCCAAACGATCAACACGCCCTAGCTTGCTAAACATGGTGTAATAACTGAAGGAGCCGCTCTGCTGAGCGGCTCTTTTGTTTTAACTTATGCGCTGCCGTTGCGGGTGCGGTCGTCACTGAGGCTAGAAAAGGATTGCATGTCTGTGAATATTTATTACAATCAACATAACGTCGCCCATTGTTAAAGGAGTTTACCTATGCAGGCAGCAGAAATTATCGAAACGTTCAAACGGAATAGCTATCTCATCCGCCGACAGGCAGCGGGGCTTTCGCATGCAGATAGTTTGCTGCAACCGGAATTTCGCGCAAACTGTTTCAATTGGATTTTGGGGCATGTTGTGGCCAATCGTGACATTATCCTTGGCCGCTTAGACGCACCAACGTTTATGACCGACGCGCAAGTTGCCCGCTATGATTACGATTCGGCACCAATCCTGACCGATGGTGATGACGTGATCGATTTTGAACAGTTGTTGGCTTGGCTAGATGCGACTGAGGCAGGTCTGAAAGCCGCACTAGAGGCTAATCCAGAAAAGCTCGCCACCGTATATAAAACTAACGACAAAGGGGAAGCGCAGACCTTTGAACAAATGGTGAGCTTCCTCACGTGGCATGATTCTTACCATACGGGTCAGTTTGAGTTGTTACGCCAATTGGCGGGCACAAACGACCATATCATTTAGGACTGTTCAGCATGCCTTGGATCAAAACAGTTGCGTTGCCCGATGCAACCGGCTTTCTAAAAAAACAATATGATGCGGCCATCAAGCGCGCGGGTCGGATTTGGAATATCGTTGGTATTATGAGTCCTAATCCACGCGTGATGAAGAGTTCAATGGACTTTTATGGTGCGATTATGTTCGGCCAATCGCCGTTGAGCCGCAGTCAGCGTGAGATGTTGGCGGTAGTGACCTCTGCCGCAAATCACTGTATTTATTGAATACGCTCCCACGCGCACGACCTCCGGGCTGAGGTCGCTACTGATTGGGGCATTACAGACCCCACTGCCGCAGACGCACTAGTCAACCAGATTGCAGCCGATTGGCGCACAGCACCGCTTGCAGCCGTAGACCACGCCTTGTGTGCCTACGCAGAAAAGCTCACGCTAACGCCAACAGAAATGACCGCAGCAGACTTACTGCCGCTGCGTGAACACGGCTTAGATGACGTGGCAATTCACGATGCAACGCAAGTCATTAGCTACTTCAACTACATCAACCGCGTTGCGGATGCGCTTGGGGTAGAACCAGAAACGTTTATCCGGGCGTGGGAAGAGAAGCCGGCCTAGCAGTCGTAGGTAGCGCATGAAATTTTCAGCTAATCTTGGCTTTCTTTGGAAGGCGTTACGGTTACCCGATGCAATTCAGGCTGCGAAAGCAGCCGGGTTTGATGCAGTTGAGTGTCATGCTCCGTATGATACAACTGCTAATGAATGTGCTGCAGCCTTGAAAGACACTGGGCTGCCGATGGTGGGGATAAATACGTCATTTGGTAACACCACCCAAAATGAATTTGGCTTAGCCGCGCTGAGTGGTTCAGAAGCAAAAGCGAAAAAGGATATTGATACTGCTGTGGCGTATGCGGCAACAATTGGCGCGAGTAATGTGCACGTTTTATCTGGCAACACGTCAGGCGTAGCGGCGTTAGAAACGTATAAAGCAAACCTCTACTATGCAGCAACGATAGCGGCAGCGCATCAGATCACAATTCTAATTGAACCACTTAACCCTTTTAACAACCCTGGCTATTTTATGAACAGCACGCAATTGGCAGCAAAGGTTATCAACGACCTTGCGTTGCCAAACCTCAAACTGATGTTTGATTGTTACCATGTGCAGCTGCTTGAAGGTAATCTCAGCAATCGCTTTAAGCAATTGCTGCCAATGATTGGGCATGTGCAAATTGCCAGTGTGCCCACACGTAATGAGCCGACTCTGGGTGAGGTTGCCTATGAACGGCTATTGCCTGCGATGTATGACCTTGGCTATACCGGTTACATTGGCGCGGAATATAAACCTGCCAGTACAGTCGAAGCTGGATTAAGTTGGCTAGAGGCCTACAGGGGCTAAGTTGATGACGGTGCTCGATGAGCGGCTGCCTAGTTTTGGGCAGCCGTTTGTTGTTAAGCCGTAAAATAATACTATGGAGATTTTGGTAACTGCTTTGCAAGAAGCTTGGCGGCTGATTATTAGTCGTGACCCAGTACTGTTTGAAATCATTGGCTTGACGTTACGCGTTACAGGGTCTGCATTGCTATTTGCTGTTGTATTGGGGTTGCCAATTGGCGTGTTTTTGGGGCTTCGGAGCAAAGAATCCAAGTTGGGCTGCTTGGCACCAATTATTAATACAGGCATGGGGCTGCCACCGGTTGTGGCAGGCCTGTTAGTGTTTATTTTGCTTTCTAATCAGGGTGTTCTTGGCGACCTACAATGGTTATTTACGCCGCGAGCTATGATTGTGGCCCAAACTATCATTGCGTGGCCGTTGGTGATTGGCCTATCACTAACGGCGATTCGAAGTGTGGATGATCAATTAGCCGTCCAGCTGACGTCACTTGGTGCCACACGCTGGCAGTTAGCGTTGACTTTAGTACGTGAGGCGCGGCTTGGTATTATGGCCGCTGTTATCGCTGCATTTGGTCGCATTATCGCTGAGGTGGGCGCGGTTATTTTAGTAGGTGGCAATATTGCTGGCGAAACACGCGTGCTTACTACCGCTATTGTCTTAGAAACGCGCAAAGGGAATTTTGGGCTGGCGCTGGCGTTAGGCCTAATTTTGCTAATACTGGCCTTACTTGCCAATATTGTGTTGCATCGTTTGCAACATGAGGGCCGTCACGCATGAGTGCACAATACGTGTTGTCTGATTTAACCAAAACCTACGCAGAACGTAGCGTGCTCAATATTGCAGATCTTTCGATACAGTCGGGTGAAATTCTGGCGTTGGTTGGCCCCAGTGGTGCTGGAAAAAGTACGTTATTGCGCTTGCTAAATTTTTTGGAGTTTGCTGACGACGGACAACTGATTTTTGATCAGCAGGTTGTTACTCCGGACTTGCCCTTAGCACAGCGGCGACGGGTGACGATGGTATTTCAATCGCCAGCCCTGCTTAAGCGGAGTGTGCTTGGAAATCTTAAGTATGGACTACAGCTACGTGGTGAAACTGCTTCAAAAGCAGAGCTGTTAGCCCATCTTGATCAAGTTGGGTTGGCCGACTTAGCGCAACAGCCAGCAACAAAATTATCCGCTGGTGAGGCGCAACGCTTGGCGTTGGCACGGGCATTGGTTGTTAAGCCTGATGTCTTACTACTTGATGAACCGACTGCAAATCTTGACCCCTACAACGTAGGCCTAATTGAAGATATTCTTCAAAAGAATAATGCTGCGCGTGGGACGACCGTCGTGCTAATTACGCACAATGTATTTCAAGCCCAACGCATTGCACAGCGGACAGGCTTGCTAGTCAATGGCAAGTTGGTTGAAATTGCGCCAACTGCGCTGTTTTTTGAAGCCCCTGTTGAACAAGCAACCCGAGATTTTGTAGCGGGAAAATTAGTCTATTGAGCTAAGGGTCAGCCCTTTTTTCTAGCTGCACCCAAATGCCATCTTTGGCACGTAGTACGAATACTGGGTCGGGCTGCACCTCATTTGTTACGGTGAGCGTATACCGTTGAACGATGCTTGCCAGTAACATTTGCAACTCCGTCATTGCCAATTGCTCGCCAATGCATTTCCGCGGGCCCGTTCCAAATGGCAAATAAGCGCCTTTGGGAATGTTTGCCTCTGTCAAGAAACGATCTGGGTTGAACGTTTGCGGTGCGTCCCAATATTTGGGGCTATGGTGCAAGCCATAAATGTTGATCAGCACAATTTGCGGCTTGGGCATGGCAAAGTCACCGAGTTGATCGGAAGCAATTGCCTTGCGCGTGGTCACCCAAGCGGGCGGATACATCCGTAGGGCCTCCTTAAGTACGCGCGTCAACAGCGGCATTTCGGTCAACATACCAATTTGCGGAGCCGCACCATTGAGGGCCCCATCCACTTCAACTTGCAATTTTTGTAGCCAGTCTGGGTTTGTTGCCAACGCGTAAAGCGTCCACATTAGGGCCGACGTTGTGGTTTCATGGCCTGCGAACAGCATGCCGGTCATTTCGGCAATCACTTCAGCTTCGGTGAAATCACCCACTTCGGCGTCTTTAGCCATGAGCAGCATGTCTAATAGGTCTTCTGTTTCTGTGGGCGCGTTGACCCGCTCTGCAATGATGCCACGAATGGTATCGCTCAGCGTTTTTACATCTGTCGTGAACTGCCGATTGCGCGCCGTTGGCAGGAACGTGGTCTGGCCAAGCTTAGGGTCATTTAGGCGTGCGGCAATCTCCCGCGAGACACGGTTCGCCGCGCTTTTGAGTTCTACAATGTTGCCGTCTGACGATGTGGAAAACATAGCGCGCATGGTAATTTCCATCGTGACGGTATTCAGTTCATCTTCTAATTCAATGATGCTTTGATCGGCGGCAACCTGATCCCATTGCGTGAACATGTTGGCAATTTCTTCATTGATCAGCGTGCCAAAGTTCGCAATCACCTTGCGATGAAACGCCGGTTGCATCAAGCGCCGCCGCCGTAACCATTCCGCCCCATCCGCTGTGAACAAATCATCTTTAGCGTCTTTAGGCAGTGCTTTGCGAATTTGCAGGTTGGTGAACTTTTCTTTTTGATAGTTCTTATTGTTCTTTTGCAACACATGCTGTGCAATAGCGGCATCGGTAACAATCACCTGTCTGACAGGACCAAAGCGCACTTCACAAACCGGGCCGCCTTCTGCTTCCCAGCGATTGAGCGCGGCAATGCTATCCGCATCAAATTCGGACATGTTGCCCATCAATAGGGTTGTGCTAGAAATTTTTGGGATAGTTTTCATAAGGTGTTAATTCGTAGTGTGTAATGCGTATTTATTGCAGGAAGTCTCAGTGCGTAAATCCAGACGCGCAATCTAGAAAGTGTGCTCAAGTGATCTTCTTTAAGCGCGCCATCGCATAAACATCGGCATAGCTTCCGTTACGAAAGGCGTAGCTGCGCAGCGTGCCTTCAATCTCAAAGCCAAATTTCTTGTACAGTGCAATACCAGCGGCGTTGTCGGTAAAGACAGACAGCTCAATGCGGTCAATGTTGAGCCAGTTATCGGCCATGTCTACGATGGCGGCCATGAGCGCCGAGCCAACACCTTGGCCGTGAAAGTCATCATGCACGGCCATGCCAATTTCGGCGACGTGCTTGCGCCGTGGATTCTGGCTGACAAACATGGAAATAATGCCAATGACGCGTGCGTCAATACAGGCCACAAGCTGCGTTTTGTTTGGCTGGCTGCCTAAGCGCGTTTGGCCAAGTTCAAGGCTTGGGTAAGGCAGTTGTAACGTGCCAGAAATAACACGGGGCTGGGCAAAAATATCCGCAACGGCGGCGGCATCTGTTGGGGCGGAATGGCGGATGGTAATTGGAGATGAAGTCATACGAGCGTATTAAGTCCGACTATGCGTAAACACCAATAGCCCTATCTTAACATCAAATGCTGACCGCAAGCGCGCTGGCAACGTATTCAGCATTGAAAACCGCATTCCCTTGTAAAATGACGCTGGCAATTGATTATCAATAGCGCTGAATTCCAGCAGTCGCATTCACCTATAGCAATACGCAACCATGCAAGACATCATCATTATTGGCGCTGGCCCAGCAGGGTCTACCGCAGCCCGTTTACTCAAGCAGCAAGGCGTAGACGTCATCTTAGTTGACCGCGCAACATTCCCGCGCGACAAAACCTGCGGCGATGGCCTCACGCCACGCGCAGTAGGCATGTTAGAAAAACTGGGTGTGATTGAAACGTTTAGTGAAACCGGCAAGCGGATTGAGAATGCACGCGTTGTTGCGCCAAATAGCACTGGGATTTTAGATGTTCCAATGCCCGCACCGCGCAAAACGCCACCGTACTTATACACGATTCCGCGCCTCACTTTAGACGATGCACTATTACAGCATGCGATAGCCGATGGCGTGCCATTCTTAGGGCAGTTCAACGTGTTGGATGTCAACATTTCTGCCGACGGTGCTGAGGTGATTGGTAAGCAAAATGGAGAAGCGGTAACCTTGCACGCAAAGGCCGTTGTGATTGCCGTTGGCGCCAACATGAAGCTGCTGCGTACGCTCGGCTTTGGGCCAACTGATAAACACATTGTGCTGGCCGCACGCGGTTATTATCGCAACGTCAAAGGCTTATCTGGCAACTATGAGTTCCGCTTTGATGGCGTGCCATTACCCGGCTACGGTTGGGTATTTCCGCTGGCAGAAGACGGCATGGCCAACGTTGGCGTGGGCATGTTCCCAAAAGCCGATGGATCACCGCATCCTATGACTGCACGGCAGGCCTTTGATCAGTTTGTGGCACACCCCGCGTTGCAAGACATGTTGGCCGATGCTGAACCCGTTGGCCCCGTACGCGGCTTCCCGATTCGGAGCGACTTCTTACGTTCAAAAACCCACAGCGACCGCCTATTGCTGATTGGCGAAGCCATTGGGCTTGTCAATCCGCTGACCGGCGAAGGCATTGACTACGCAATGGAATCGGCTGAAATCGCCACGCACCATTTATTGACGGCGTTGCAAACGAACGATTTCTCAAGCGCGGCGTTTGATGCGTACGATGCCGAGTTACGTGAAAAATACGGCTGGTTATTCAAGTTCTGTGAAACCGTTCTAAACAAAGCCCTCAACAAAACTGCGCTCAACACATTGGTGACCGTTGCCAAATGGAAGCCCAACTTGAAAGAAATGTTCTCTGACATTGTGCTGGGCACGGGTGATTTTGATGCCCCTGTAACGCGCCGCCAAATCCTAAAAGAAGCACTCTTCGGTTAACAGACCGCAACTCACTTGACAACAAAATCAGTTTGAAATATTCTTTATTTAGATTGTTAGCTAATTAGCTAAATAACTATGCAAACAACGTACAAAGCACTTTCTGATCCAACCCGCCGCAAAATTCTGCAACTTTTACGTGAGCGTGACATGACCGCTGGCGAGCTAGCCGAACACTTTGAGTCGACTAAGCCCACGCTCTCGCGTCACTTTGGCGTTTTGCGTGAAGCGGACTTAATTCAAGGCACAAAGAAAGGCACAACCATCACATATCGCCTAAATGTCTCTGTTCTGGAAGAGGCGCTGCTGGGGATGATGAATATGTTCAAAATTGAAATCGGAGGCCAACCTGATGAAGATCACCAATCACCGTAAATTATGGGCACTTGCTGCCGCAATCTTGCTCATGATGTTCATAATCTCAGGGTATGTTTGGCAACAGATCCCAGCGGGGCAACCCGTTTGTACACATTGGAACGCAGCAGGCGAGTGTGATGACTACGGCAGTAAATTCTTTGGAATTTTGCTTTTACCGCTCGTTACCACTGCGCTGATCATTGTGTTGCCACTGCTAAGCAAAATTGATCCACGCAGCAGCAATATTGCGCAATCTAGTAAAGCGGTCAGTGCTGTCTTGGTGGGCTTACTGTTGTTTATGTTGGCAATTCACGTTTTGGTGATGTTGCAGTTATTAGGCAGTGAAACTAATTTGGGCACGTATGTCCCGCTGTTGGTGGGGCTATTATTTGTTGTAATTGGGAACTTTCTGGGCAAGGTCCGCAGCAATTTCTTTATCGGCATCCGCACGCCTTGGACGCTCTCTAGTGAGCTAGCGTGGAACAAAACACACCGCTTAGGCGGCAAACTGATGATGGGCTTAGGTATTTTATTTATGGCCAGCACATTGTTCTTGCAAAGCGAGGCCTGGGTATTTGTCCTAGTTGGCGCGACGGCTGCTATGACGCTAGTGTTAGCAGCATATTCCTATCTGGTTTGGCGCAACGACGCAGATCGG
>JAHDBW010000430.1 GCA_020630175.1 Anaerolineales bacterium | reverse complement strand
GGTTTCGCACGCAATCGTCGCATTTATTTCTGAGTTTTTGTTGCGAAACACTTAGGGTCAAGTATAAGTATTTCTAGGAGAGTTGCAACCGGAAAGCAGTGTTTTGTTTATACGAGTTACGCGTGACTATGCAAAAGGCAGTGACTTTAGAAACCAATTAGATAAATACAAAGCGGATGATTAAGTGAGTGGCACTTACAACGTTAGCCCTGCAATCAAGGCGAAAAATAGAGAAGTGCGTATTGTCACAACTGCTGCTGTGAGTGCCGTTCACGTCTGACGGTAATAAGGCGTAAATGGATGGCACTTACAAGTCTTGAATTACATGGCATTAAGGATTTGTTCGGCACTTAGGTCAACCCGACATCTTTCAGAAGTGTCACCCATTCCCTTTCTCATTTTAAGCGCATAACGCGTTTTGTTTGTACGAAACGCTATCCAATGACGGCGTTGTTCCAGCTTTCTAGGCAAGAGACGATTAGGCGTTTGTGGCGTGGGTCCATTGGGGGCAGGTTATCAGCATCGAACCAGTCTGCGTCTAAGCATTCAACACCGTCTGGAGCCAGTTCACCACCCGTCCATTGGGCTTCAAAAATGATGGAGGCTATTTGCACTTGGTTACCGTCGGCATATTCATGGAAGTAGAAGGAACCAGTGAATGCGCCCAGCACTCTAGTTGGTGTCAGTGTGATACCGAGTTCTTCCATTGCTTCGCGCACCACGGTGCCGCTGGGCGTTTCGCCTAATTCCATTAAACCCGCTGGCATGCCGTAGCGGTTGTTGTCGTTGCGGCGTCCCAGTAGCAATTGGCCTTTTTCATTCCGCACAATGGCCCCAATGCCAATGGTGATAATGCGTGCTTGACCGATCTTCTGACGTAGATCCATCCACCAGTTGCCGCTTTTGGCCGCGAGCGGTGGTTCAAAGGTTGGGCTTGGATTCTCTGCCCACAAATCACGCGCCATGTGCTGATACCAAAGGAAGAGATTGTCTGGCAACTCTGATTGAGAAAACCAAGCGAGGTCGGCACTTTCAATGCCATCGGCGTGCAGTGCACCAGAGACGATATTGGCTTCAACAGCGATAGTCACTTGCTGCACTTGATCGCCATTAGGGTAGATTACATCATATTGCGGACCCGCGTAGATGCCGACCATGCGCTGCGATTCAACGTTGAGGCCGGTTTCTTCACGCATTTCACGGCGCACGGTATCTTCTAGCGTTTCGCCAATTTCTACAATGCCGCCGGGAATGCCCCATAGTTCAAAGTCTGTGCGGCTTTGCAACAGCAAACGATTTTGTTCGTCACGCACTAAGACAGAAACATAGAGCAGAAATATTTTTTCATGGCCGACGCGTTCGCGCATCCATTTGACGTAATCGAGCAATGGTGTCATCCTTTGATTAGTTGCAGATCGCATTCAATCTGCGTGTGTTCGAATCTTATCATTCCCAAACTCCCCTATGACTAAACCGCTAATCCTTCTTACTAATGATGACGGCATTCACTCCGCTGGCTTACTGGCCGCCGCAGACGCGCTCGCTAGCTTGGGTGACCTTGTTATTGCTGCGCCCGAATCACAACAAACTGCCATGGGCCGGGCGATGCCAAATTCATCAACGGGTGCCATCAATGCGGTGACGTTGCAGGGCAAAACGCAAGCCTTTGCAGCTTACAGTGTGCACGCTGCACCTAGCCAGGCTGTGCAGCATGCCATTTCTGCACTGACAGATCGCATGCCTGACTTGGTCGTGTCTGGCATCAACTACGGTGAAAATATTGGCAACGGCGTGACGATTTCGGGCACGGTGGGGGCGGCGCTTGAGGCGGCGTCACATGGCATTATGGCTGTGGCGTCTTCTTATGAAGTGCCGTTTGAGCATCATGAATCGAATACGGGTGGGTTAGATTTCTCAGTGGCGGCGCAGTTTACGCGGCAGTTTGCCGAACTCGCGTTGACGCACAAGTTCCCAGCGGATGTGGATTTGTTGAAGGTAGAAGTGCCAGCGAACGCAACGCTAGAAACGCCTTGGCAAATGACGCGGCTTTCTGTCGGGCGACACTATGGATACAACATCAAACCGCGTGCAGATTTGTCACAGCCCGCCAAAGTGCAATATTTTGCGTTAGATAACCCCGAGGCGCATCTAGCAGATTCAGATGTGGCGGTGTTTAGAGACAAGCGGGTAGCAGTGACGCCCATGTCATTAGATATGACATCGCGCATTGATTTGCAGAAATTTGA
>JAHDBW010000429.1 GCA_020630175.1 Anaerolineales bacterium | reverse complement strand
AGTGTTTACCATCGAGCAACAAATGATGATGGTGATGCAACGGCACCGTAAAGAGGCCAAGAAGGTGCTGCGTCAACACGCGATCTCACTGATTGACGATGTCGGCTTGCCCAACCCAGAGCGCATCTTACGCAGCTATCCGCATGAGCTTTCCGGCGGGATGCAGCAGCGCGTGATGATTGCCATGTCGCTTTCGCTCAATGCCCGTTTGCTCATTGCCGATGAACCCACCACCGCGCTGGATGTGACGATCCAAGCCCAAATTCTAGATTTGCTCGTCAAATTGCGTGATGACAAAGGCGTCACCATCATTCTAATTACGCATGACATGGGCGTTGTGGCAGAAACCTGTGACGACGTGGCCGTGTTCTACGCTGGCCGCGTGGTGGAAACCGGCCCAGCGGCAACTATTTTTACCAATCCAAAGCACCCTTATACCCAAGGGTTGTTAGCCGCGCTACCGCATACCAACAGTCGCGGCGCAGAACTAAGCGTGATTCCCGGTAGCGTGCCGAGCGGCTTCAATCGCGCGCCGGGCTGTGCCTTTGCGGAGCGCTGCCCGCATGTAATGGACACCTGCTTGCAGGCCGTGCCGCAGCCCGTAGCCTTTGGCAACGAACATCACGCGCACTGTTATTTGTACGAGGATGGCGCGACGGCATGACCGCTGACCTGATCATCACCAATGCCAAGGTCTATACTGTTGACCCGCAAAATCCGCATGCCGAAGCGTTGGCGATTGCTGGCAATAAAATTGTGTTCGTCGGCCACGCGGCTGAGGCAATGGCTTTATGCACCTCCCAAACGCGCGTAATTGATGGGCAAGGTTGCACGCTGTTACCCGGTCTCAACGACAGTCACTTCCATTTGCAAATGGGCGCGATTCAGCTTGATCACCTTGCGTTAGATCAAGTCAGTTCGCTAGCCGAATTGGCCGCCGTCATCAAGCAAGCGCCTGACGATGGCAGTTGGATTCAGGGCAATGGGCTCAGTTATGACATTGTTGGCAATGGCGAAACGCTCACGCGGCATCATTTAGACGCCATCGAATCCGACCGCCCGATTCACTTAGGCTCGTTAGATTTCCATACCAATTGGGCCAACACCAAAGCGCTTGAAATTGCTGGCATTTTAGAAAGCGGTGAGGCCCGTCCGGGCGCAGAAATTCTGCGTGACGCCAACGGCATTGCCACCGGGCAGATCAATGAAGACATGTTTATTGTCGGTGAGCATATTCCTGCTTCAAGCCCCGCTGAGCTTGAAGATCTAATTACGCGCACCATCGCACAGCTCAATGCGTTAGGCATTACCAGCGTGACCAACATGGACGGCACCGCCGAACAGATGGCGCTGTATGCCGACTTAGCCGCACGTGACAAGTTCAACCTGCGCATTTATATGCCGTATTCAATTTCGCCACAGACGCCCGTCAGTGCGATTGCAACGGAGGCTTTCCCGCTTACGCAACAGTATCAAACTGGCAAAGTGCGTGCTGGCAGCGTCAAGCTGTTTATTGATGGCGTGGTAGAAAGCGGCACCGCTTACATGGTTGACCCGTATCTACGCTGGCCAGACTCGCGCGGTGAGCCGTTGTATGACTGGGCACACTATCGCGACCTGATTGTAGAAGCCGACAAGCATGGGATGCAGGTCAAGGTTCATGCGATTGGTAGCGCTGGCATCCGCATGACGCTAGACGCCTATGCTGCCGCGCAAGCCGCCAACGGCCGCCGTGACAGTCGGCATCGCATTGAGCATGTTGAGGTTCTGCCAAATGCAGACTTACCGCGCTTCAAAGCTTTAGGCGTGATTGCCGCCATGCAACCATTGCACGCCACCCGCCCGGCATCTGACCATTACGTCAATTGGATGCACTGCATTGCTGAGACATTGCACCATGAGGCGTTCCGCTGGCGTGAGTTACGGGCGCAGGGTACGCCATTGCCGTTTGGCAGTGATTGGCCGGTGGTTACATTTGATCCTTACATTGGCATGGACGCTGCGCTAACCCAAACTGCGTGGCGGCCTGACCTTATCAATCAAGCGCAAACCTTGGCAGAAACGTTGGATAGCTACACCCGGGCCGGGGCTTACGCCGAATTCCAAGACCATGAAAAAGGCCAACTGCGCGTTGGCATGCTGGCCGATTTAGTGTTGCTAGACTGCGATCTATTTGCGATCGATCCGGCAACAATCAAGACTGTGCGCCCGCAGCTCACCGTGTGTGATGGCGCTGTTGTATACGAAA
>JAHDBW010000091.1 GCA_020630175.1 Anaerolineales bacterium | reverse complement strand
AAATTAGCGTTGGCAGTTGGCAGTTGGCAGTTGGCAGTTGGCAGTTGGCAGTTGGGCAATATTAAAGTCTTCTAATTTGACGCTGGTTGGCGTTAAATGCAATAATACGCATATTCATTAACAATTTATTGTCCTCGGACGCCTTGCTATCTTAAACAACAAGGAGGTGATGTGCATGAATACTGACTGTAGTAGTCGTACGGCCGTGACATCCCTCCTTATCGCTCTGCGATAGGGTTTGATGTCACGGCCATGACACAAAGCACCCACACATTTATGTGTGGGTGTTTTGCTTTAAAGGGGGTGTGAACATTGGATATTGCCCGCGTATGCGTAATTCGTGTTGATTAGTACTTTTGCTGAACTTGAATGGTTGGTTTTTGGGTAGCAATCTTTTTCAAATCCACTACAATCAATCTTGTGAAACCGCTAAAAATATTGATGTTATCTGCAGAAGCAACGCCGCTTGTAAAAGTAGGTGGGCTGGGTGATGTGGTTGGCTCTTTGCCAAGCGCATTGCGTGACTTAGGCCATGATGTGCGCATTTTCTTGCCGCATTATCCAGAGCTGGAATATGAAGACTATGCGCCCAAAGCGCATAAGCTGCTTTCTATTCAGTGGAATGAGGCCGACTACTATTCAATGCCTTTGGAATTGGATGTAAACGGCATTCCTTACTACTTAGTGGGTGGGTCTCCTGTTTGGGCAGATAAACGCGTTTATAGCGACCTGCACGTTGATGGCTCTAAGTTTGTATTCTTTGCGCTGATGGCACTCAAACTGGCGCGCAGCGTGGGCTTTCAACCGGACATTTTGCACGTGCACGATGCACATCCAGCCGCAGCGATTTACTGGCTTTCTACGATTGGTAAAGAAAACGAATTTTGGAGAGACACACGCTCTGTCTTTACTATTCACAATTTGCCATTCCAAATGAATCACATTGGCCCCTCACTAGCACGCGGTGGATTGTTGCCCGCGCAAGTGGAGCGTATTCCATATTGGGCGCGGGACGGCCTGATGGGCTTGGGTCTCAACTATGCTGATCAGATCAATGCGGTAAGCAAAGGCTATGCTGCTGAAATTCTGGGTGAAGAAATGGGCGCCGGGCTGCAAGAGTTGGTGCAATTACGCGCCGATGAAGGCGCGCTGAGTGGCATTGTCAACGGCATTGACTACACGGCGTGGGATCCTAGCGCAGACTCTGCAATCGCCCATGCGTTTGACGCCGCAAATCTTGCTGGTAAAGCCAAAAACAAAGCTGCGTTACAAACTGAGTTTGGCTTGCCGCAACGCGCTGATGTGCCGCTTTTAGGCGTCGTTTCAAGGTTAGACCATCAAAAAGGCTTTGATCTGTTTGCGCCAACGTTGCACCAAATCTTGTCTGAAAATGACGTACAACTGGCGTTGCTTGGCACCGGCCATAAAGAAATTGAATCTGAACTCTGGGCGCTCAAAATCGCGTTCCCAGACAAAGTGAGCATCAACATTCGCTTTGATGGGGCACTAGCACGCCGTATTTATGCCGCAAGCGATATGTTCCTGATGCCATCACGTTACGAGCCATGTGGTTTAGGCCAACTGATTGCCATGCGCTATGGCGCTGTGCCAGTTGTGCGTGCGGTGGGCGGGCTGCGTGACACGGTTGTAGACCATCGTCAATTCCCTAAGACTAGCACTGGGTTTACCTTCAACGGCTACACTTCTGTCGCGTTTGGCATCGCCATTCAACGCGCAATCGACGTATATAAAGACCGTGCCGCGTGGGCTGCAATTTGCCAGCGCGCGATGGCACAAGACTTCTCATGGACACAATCTGCTGAAGAGTATGTGCGATTGTACGAGAGTGCGCTCGCTGACTGATCTTGATGCCAGAAGAGCATAAGCAATTGCGTCGAAAATTGCGATGGGCTTCCATTGTCCCTGGATTGGGGCTGTGGTTGCTAGGGCATCATAAATATGCCGTTTATTTTGTGATTTTGATGTTAGCGAGTATAGGGCTTGCCTTTTACTTTCCGACATGGGGCTTTTATGCCGTGCTCCTGATTTTTGTACTTCAAGGCTCATTTGTTGGCTACGCATTACATGTGCAAGACACTGCAAAGGATTATCAACAGCCTAAAACGCAAGATGTTATCTTTATCGATGGTGAAAATCTAGAAGATCAGCCGCGGATGATTGCGAAGGTAAACAAGATTCTCTACCCGCAATTAGACGCCGACGATTACCTAATTGCGTCTCTAAATGGCGTGCACATCCCGAAAAATAAGAAGGAGCCGCAGGGGCAACCAGAGTCATTCGCTATTGGTGTTACAGATACAACGCTGATTATTGTTGGCATAGATCTCTTAGGCAAAGCTGCTTATGTTAACCGCGTTCCGATTGCAGAGATTGTTGATGTCAAACTGTCAAAGAAAATTTTTATGGCTGATGTTACGCTGAAACGCCATGATGGAACAGTGCTTGCTTGGACGTTTACCTATACGGGGAAAGTAAAGTATGAAGTAGATAAGCTTGTTGCAGTTTGTAAAGCGGCATCTGCACAATAGGTCTGAATTATAAAAATTATGAGTGATGATAAAAAATACCGCCGCCGGATTATGACCGCTTCAATTGTGCCCGGTCTAGGGTTCTGGCTGCTTGGAAAACGAAAATATGCCCTGACCATAGCGGGCCTCTTTCTAGCTACCTTGGTATTGGCAATTGCTTTCGACGCTGTAACTAGCTCTATGGTGTTTATAGTTTATGTACTTCAATTTTTGTACTTGCGCTATGAGTTAAACATGCGTGATGCGATGCAGAACTTTGCACCAGCCAAAACGCAAAATGCGATTATGCTGGACGAAGAAGACTTAAAAGACCAATCTCGGGCGGTTCGGCGCACCAACAAGATCTTATATCCGCAGCTAGAGCCTGATGACAAGCTAGTCGCGTCTCTGATTGGTCAGAAAATGAAGATGAAATTCATGGAGCGGCAATCCCTAGAGCAATTTGCGATTGGCGTAACTGATACAACGCTGATCATTGTTGGGCTAGATATTATGGGGAAGGCAGCTTACGTAAACCGCGTGCCGCTTGAAGACATTGCAAACGTTGAGGTTTCGCGTCGGTTGCTGTTGATCAATGTCAAGCTAACAATGCAAGATGAGTCGCAAATAGGTTGGCGTTTCTCACGCATAGTGAGTGCTGAAGTAGACAAGCTTATTGCTAAGTGCCGCAGAGTTGTTCTGATTGACTAAAGACTTGCTGGCTAAGCTGGTTACGGAAACAACAATATACTGTTCTAAATAGCGCTAATTCAAGCGCTATTTTTTATTAACACCTAAATTCTGGATAACAAGGCGCAGCTAATGTGTATAAACCAGAGCCGAGGTTATTAAATGCTGTATTTCATAAGTACGGACACCTGTTGCGACACGTTACTAATTTTTGGAAGTAGCCGGTTAATAATGGGGGAAATACGAAAAAACGCCCACTTTCTGACGATATTAATTAAATTGCGGTTAGAGTCTTCAAACAATTAATAGAAAGCCATAGCTAGTCTAAATAAACAGATAGTTAGCCGAATGCTACGATAACTCTACTTGCGTACTAAGTGAAATGTCATGTTAGGCGCAGGATTAATGGTAATCAAAGTTTGTATTAGACGGTTGACATTTAATTAATGGATTCTAGTAAATCGACTCATCGGTACAGCAAGTCGCTGATCAATTACATATTGTTGTATTTGGTATTGCTGGGCGTATTCCTCATTGCGATTGTGTTTGGGTTTACCCGCCAACTCTCCACGGCATCTGTTGCGAATCGCAATAGTGCAGACTATCTAAACGTTGTTGCAAATAATCGCTCTGAAATTCAGGGCATGGTGTCTTCTGCGTATAGCATCTCAAATTTCGATACTGGCTTCCTCACCGATTACGACGGCTTTCAATTTCAAAATTATGGGTCACGCTTCCCTGAAGGGGACTTGAACGTGGCTGAAGTACACGACTTGTTCGGTGAACAGGTCTGTGCGCAGATTAAAGACGGCGAATGTATTGCCTCGCCAATTACCCAACTTTGGATCGATCAAATGAACAGCGCCATGGGTGCCGGGCACTGCGTCGGGTTCACCATCATGAGCCATCGCTTTGCAACTGGTCAATTAGACCCCACGCGCTATCTTTCTGATGCGGAAGCAACCTTTGACATTGCACAAGATCCGGCTGTTATGCAGCGCATTGCCCGCGAATGGGTTTTGCAAACCACGCCAGAAATTATGGCGGCGACGGTCGTTGGCTCGCCACGCGATGTTGTACAGCGCCTGTCTAATTTGGCTGAGCCAGTTGATTTAGGCATTTTCAATCGCAACGGAGGCGGGCACTCTATGCTTGCGTTTGGCGTTGAAGATCTTGGCAACGGCACGGCGCGCATCCCTGTCTATGACAATAACTGGCCCGGACAGTTGCTCTACGTTGAAGTCGATATGATCGCTAATACGTGGGCCTACTCGCTGGCAGCTAGCCATCCAGATAACGACCCAGAAGCATGGGAAGGTGATGATCGCACCCAATCGCTAATGTTTGTGCCGCTTTCAGCGTACGATCAACAATTTACCTGCCCATATTGCCCAACGCCAACCACAGCTTCGGCGGGGACAGGCGGCGTGTTGGCCCAACAAACTGCGCCAATGCGAGCAGCAAATCAAT
Source organism: Anaerolineales bacterium (assembly GCA_020630175.1). Lineage (GTDB taxonomy): Bacteria > Chloroflexota > Anaerolineae > Anaerolineales > UBA6668 > JAHDIM01. The sequence goes on along the minus strand of JAHDBW010000091.1, from coordinate 9,594 downwards.
CGATTATTCACTTAACTGGTGAAAATGGACACGTACTTGTTATCAATGACGCTGGCGAACGGGTTGGCTTTGTGCCGGGCCAAGGCTATGTCAACGAGATTGAGGGTGCCGCTATCATTCCATTGCGTAGCAACATGTATAGCGCGGTTGAGCCATTGCTTATCCTGCCGCCAGATGCGACTGTAGATATCCAAGTGATTGCACGTGATGGCGCTAATGGCCAAGACGTAGATTTACGTTACATTTCTGGCGAAATGAGCGTGGCAGTTGATCAACTTCAACTTTCAACTGCGCAGCCGCAACAGCTTCAAGTAGCGCCAACAACGCAGTCTGCGGCCTTCAGCCCTGCAAATGCACAAACGCCAACCCTGAAACTTGCGGTAGACACCAACGGAACTTCACAAGTCTTTAGTCTGGGTGGCGCAACTGTGTCCGGCGGCGGCGCGTTAGCACTCGGCGTTGATCCGGCTAGCGGTAGCTTCCAAGTCGGCGGTAATGGCGTTGATAGCACCAACAGCTTCCTTGTAATGGCTAACGTCTCAGAAACCGGTAGTAAGTCCTTCGCGACCAACGCTGTAGACCTCAATGATGGTAATACAACCCGACTGGCGTTCGCGACTTGGGATGGGATCTCACCGCTAAATACGCAGGTGGCTGCACCAGGTTCTGATGTATTTTTGCCAGCGGCAGACCTCACAACACAACCATTGGCCGAAGTCATCGCACAGCAAGACTCAGCACAAGATGTGCTGGCCGCATTCTCCCAATTAGATGATTTCTTACCGGATGACCAAGCATTTAGCTTGCTAAACGGTGTTGCCAACTTGCCCTTAGATGGCAGTGATGTTGGCGAAGTTCTGTTTGGTTTAGACGGCTTGGCGCTCACGCAACAAGAGCTAATTGGCTTTGTAAATAAGCTAGAACTGCCAATTGCCGAACTTGCTGAACTGATTGCAGAACAAAACCTAGATCAAGAAAATACAGAGCGGTTTGTGTCTGCGCTAGGGCTTTCAGCTGAGGAATTAGCAAACGTTGATACTGAGCTAGCACGCCTAGCCGAGGTAGACGCGCTGCTGATTGAAATGGAATTTCAGACTGCAGCGGGCAATGATGTTGAGCGCTATTTAGCAGACTCAGGCTTTGATATGGATCTCATCGCAGATACGTTAGATGAGCTAAATGTAGGGAGCGCTGTGTTTACAGAGACGTTAGCAACGCTTGGGTTCTCTGAGGCTGCAGTGAATGAAGCTGCAGCCGATTTACGACGCCCTGAGCTAGCGGCAGATCCACAAGCTGTGCCAGTCACCGGCAATGTGCCAACTGCGGTAGCCGTTGTGCCCACCGTAGACTTTATTCCGTTTGTTGCAGAGCCAACGACAGTACCGCTTGTTGTTGCAGACGTGCCAACAGCAGTTCCAACAAGCGTTCCTGCGCCGGTAATACCAACTGCAATCAGTCAGGCGGCTGTAGTACCAACAGCAGCGCAACCGACTGTTGCTGTGCCAACCGTAGCCGCGACAACGGTGATCGTGCCAACCAACACACGTGCGCCGGAAAATACTGCCGTACCAACCGCAACCGATGCGCCAGCCAATACGGCAACATCCGTCCCTGCCAATACTGCGACAAATACAGCAGTGCCAACATTTACAAACACGGCAACGGCAACTGCAACTGCGACAGCAACGGCAACGAACACCGCAACCGGCACGCCTTTGCCAACGGCGACGTCAACAGCAACAGCAACCGTGGTGCCCGCCGATACGCCAACACCAACAAATACAGCAACCCCAACCGCAACAAATACCGTTGCGCCAACGGCGACATTTACCGCGACCGCAACGCATACGTTTACGCCTGTCCCAACAGATACGGCTACGCCAACTGCTACATTTACGGCAACCGCAACGCCAACCAATACGGCAACGGCAACAGCAACCAGCACGCCAACCAATACGCCAACACCGACTCCGACGCCAATGCCATGTACCCGCGTTGTGAAGTTGCAAAACTCACCTTATACCGGTCCGTTTGATGTTGAAGTCAACGCAAACAATTACTATGGCGGAACATCTGAATCAGAATGTATCTTTGGCAACGACTCTAGCAACTACATTGTTGGTGGCGGCGGCAATGATGTGATCTATGGCTATGGTGGCGATGACACAATCTTTGCAGACTGTGCCTTCTGTAGTGGGTCTTCCAATGACACCGTTTATGGTGGCGAAGGGAATGACGTGATCTACGGCGATAGCCTCACAGAAGCGGGCTCTGGTAACGACAGCCTGTACGGTGAAGGCGGGAATGACACCATTTATGGGGACAGCCAGTCTGGCGCAGGCTCTGGTGCCGACCTCATTGATGGGGGCGCAGATACAGATACTGCTGCGGGGTCAGGTGGCTCAGCAGACACACTTATCGATATTGAGAATGACAACTCAACCGGATAAAAACGAATACGAACAGCTTAGATCCTTATGACAATCCACAAGAAACCCATCCGGTTATTGACAATTCCTGCCGACGAGAATGGCAGCCGTTTCCAAACGATCATGGCAATAATGATCGCTGCAGTAACGCTTATTGGTGCGGTGGTTGCCTGGCGCATTGCGATCACGACCGAAGCCGCAACTGATGCTGACTTTGCCGGCATGCAAGCGGTATTAGCCGCAGAAGAGACCAATATCAGCAGTGATGTTGATTTGTTCCGGCATTACCGTGCGTACACTGAATACTCTGTGTATGACGGGCTACAAGAGACGTTAGACAGCGCATTTGAAAGTGAAATCGCACTTGCAAGTGCTAGCACTAACCAACTCTTTTTTCCAAAGCGCTACCTGAATCGTGACGGCAGTTATGCTGTCCAACGCCAGCTAGGTGAGCTTTGGGCAGATGCGGGGCAGGACCGTAATTTGAACGCAGTCCCGCATTTTGCAGAATCCACAATCTTACGGAATAAAGTGAGCCAACTTACCGGCATTTTTATTCTATTGACCATGTCTTTATTCTTTTATACGAGCGCCGAGGCCATCTATCACGAACGCAAGCAGCTACGTTACTTGCTTGGCGCGATAGGCACGCTCCTGCTACTCGCAACTGTTATTACTGCCTTATTTATTGAATTGCAGAGCTAATTTCATGAAAAATTCACAGATGCCTATGTTTTCTGGCGAGCCATTTGAAAGAATGGTTGCGCTATTGATTGCGCTTGTTGCGATTTTTGCGTCAATTGTGGCCTACCTTGAGTCCGATGCTGGTCGACGGTCTGATATGGCGCTACGCGATGCACAACAATATTCGTTACAAGCCGTTGGGGTGCGCACGCGCGGGGAAATCAACGTTGGCTATGCCCTCAACGATGCCTATCGGACATGGTTAGAACTGGACACCCAAGCCTTCCTTGCTGAACAAAATGGCGATGCAGAACGCCGAGCAGACTATCTGGAAGCACGTGATTATGTAGGCAGCCTAACCCCGTTACTAGGCGCTGACTATTTTGATGCTGATAGCGAAACGTTGCCAGACATCAAGTCCTATGAAAGTGCAACGTACATTGTTGAATCCGCTTTACTGACTGAGCAGTTTGAACAAGCCTTTGAGATTAGCGACGCGTGGGATGGCAAAGCACAAAATTATGTAACCCAACTCACGTTGCTGACGGTGACGTTATTCCTGTATGGCCTTTCAACCACGGTTACAGAGCGCAGTGGCTATTGGTTTGTGGTAACAGGGACCGTACTCTCAACAGTTACCTTGGTCTGGGGCGCATTTGTCTTGCTAGATCCAATTGAGGTGTTGCCACAGGAAGCTATGGATTCCTATGCGATGGGCGTCGGGCTGCGGCATAGCGGTAAAAATCAACCGGCTATTTTAGCCTTTGATCAAGCGCTAAAAGCTGCGCCAGACTACGCTGATGCTTACTACGAGCGCGCGCAAACATACGAAGAGTTGCACAATTACGCTGCTGCCATTGCTGATTACGAAGCAGCGCAGTTGGCAGGCCGAAATGATACGAATTTACTGTGGAATTTAGGCTGGGCACACTACATTGAAGGGAATCTAGACGCGGCTGTTGTCACCACCAAACAAGCAATTGAACAAGATCCAATGCAGGTTGCCTTGCATTTCAATTTAGGGCTTATGCATTTGGCAAATGGCGCTGCAACGCAAGCGGTCAATGCTTACGATAGCGGCTCTGAAGTGTTAGTGCACCAGGTGATGCAAGCGCGGAACTTAGGCGAAGAACCACCAGCAAGCTTATGGTGGTATATGAGCCAAGCCACGGTTGATATTGATAACCTAACGCGTTGTATTGAGCAATCGTTCTGTACACTTTCACCGCCACAGGCGCTGTTGTCTGACGCGATCAGCCTAGATACGTTAACAACGTTGAATCAGCAGATAAAATCTCTAAATGTGGCCGTGGAGTATGGTCTCGCGCCACCACAGCAAATTGCAGACACAGAAATTACAAATGTTGCAATTGCACAGCCTATTTTTGAAACAGATGGCGAGACAGTTGCAATGTACCAGCCGTTGCTTACCAACACGACATTACGTGGCGCAGGCACAATGGATAGCACCAATGAGTTGGCGGATATCTCTTTGCAACGCAGCTTAGACGAAACGGATGGGCAGCTTTTCATTACCTTTGATTACGCCGATTTAGATGCTGGCCAGCTTATTGTGTCGAAAGTCTACCGTGACAACCGTGAAGTTACCGGCTTGCGTCTTGTAGAAGATTGGAAGCTCAACGATACTGGCCAAGCGGTCTTGCCGCTCACCAGTGGCGCTGGGTTTGCGCTAGAACCAGGCAACTATCGCGTTGATTTATATGTGGATGCCTTCTTGCATGAAAGCGTTGACTTTGTAATCTCCTCAACACTGCACTAGGTGTTATTACGCTAGAAATAAAAAAGAGGTTAGCCAACTGCGGCTAACCTCTTTTGCGTTAAGGTGTGGTGTCGTTTAGTCTGCCGCAATTGCTGCGCGTGGGAAGCGGCCATTAGTCAAGACTTGCTGTTCTGTTGCGGTTTCAACTTCATAGCGTACCTCAAACGGAATCGCGAGTTGGATCGCATGGTGTTCAAGCATTTGCACCAGCTCAACATGCACAATGTTCAGGGCGAGATCAGTTTTGGCGAAATAATCGCCTAATCCCAGTTCTGGATCTGTGGCGGGGTTCCACTTGGTCACGCCAATTTTTACGAAGATTTCATAGTGGCTGCCGGTCATTCCAACAAATACGGGTGACATCCAATTGATAATTTCATAGCGGTCTGTCAGCGTGCGAATGTCTGCCAAGAATGGGGTGATCTTTTCCAAAGGCGTGGTGCGGTGCAGCTTCAGCGTGGTGGATTTGTAATAATACGGGGACTGGCTGTAGTTATAGATGGCAGCCTCAGTAAAGAATTTGTTGGGCACCAGCACCGGCACGTCCATGATGGTGCGCATCTTAGTGCTCCGCAGGCCAATTTCATCCACATATCCATGAATGCCATTGACTTCAACACGATCTTTGACTTTGAACGGCTGTTGAATGAATAGCATTGCCCCGCCAAAAAAGTTTGCCACCGTGTCTTGCGCAGCTAATGCAAACGCTAAGCCACCAATCCCTAGGCCAGCTAACACTGCGCCAACATCAAACCCGGCGTTGTTTAGCCCGATAATCGCACCTAGCGCAATCACAATTAGCCGAATACCACGCCGCACAATTGGCAGCAGTTGATCGTCTAAATCAGTCTCACTGCCTTCTACAGCTTTGGCAATGTAGGTAACGTGTAGCGATTCATATAAGTTGAGAAATGCCCAAACGCACACGCCAGCAATTACCATTACAAAGCCATTGCTGATAGTGGTGCTGATGCCAGTGGGTAAGGTAAGTAACGAGGTCGATAGCCGGATGAGGACTATCGTCAAGAGCACAATAAGCGGCTCTTCTAGTTTGTCGATGAGCACGTCATCGACGTCGGTTTCTGTTTTGGCGGTCAGGCGCTTGATGTACTTGCCAACCGTCCAATAAATAAAGCGGCCTAATACAAGTGATACCAGTATCAAGCCCAATACAATTGCCCAAGTCAGGACAGTGTTTCCATAATACTCAGTTTGAAAAATATTCATCTTATACCCAGTCAAGAAGTGTGCATGCATCAATGGCGCTACCAAGCATGCAAATTACGGTTTATTAGATGAAATTTTACGAGTATAGATCGCGGCTAGCGCGGGAAAAACTCCCTTTTAGAGCGGGTAAATAGTTAAGGCACGTCTCCTAAAGTCGTCGGGACTGACGCGCCTAGCCCCAGATTGTCCAGATCACATACCCCACGTATAAAGACACCAAAATAAAGCCTTCTACACGGGTAAGTTTGCGGTTTGTAAATAAGAATACTGAGACGACAACGACAGTTGAAAGCAGCAGAATAGTGGAGGTCCACAAGTCGCCGGTGCCAACGTGTACTTCTTGCCCGAGCGCTACAATCGCGATGAGCCAAGGTAACCCAAGCGCAATCAACACATCAAAAATGTTGGAGCCAACTGCATTGGCGACTGCCATTTCGCCGCGCCCTTGGCGGGCCACCACAATCGACGCGATCATATCTGGAATAGAGGTGCCACCGGCTAAGATGGTGAGCGCAACCACAACTGGTGGGATGCCGACAACATCTGAAAAGATGATTGCGTATTCCACTAGGTAATAGCTGACAATCCCGATTAGCGCGATGGACACTAAAAAGGCTCGAATATAAGCCGTCTTCGCGTCGCCCATCAAAATACCAATTCCACTAGCAACAACGTGTGTTACGGCGCTGAAAGGCCCTTTAGTTGCCTCATGCGTGGGCTCTGGCTCCTCAATTGGGGTCTCTTCCGTTTCATCGGCAGGCCAGTTGAACAAAATAATAATGTAAACGGCATAGAGCACAATAAAGCTGGCGGCTTCGAGCAAGGTGATGGAGCCATCCGCAAACGTTGTTAGCAGTAATGCGATACTGGAGACGTACATGATAATGTCACGCATCACAACGCGTAAGCTGATTTTGGCTGGACGCACAATGGCTGAAACGCCAGTGATCACCAGAATATTGAAAATTGCCGAGCCGACGATTGTGCCAATGCCCAGATCGCTATGTTCGCCGCCGCCGTTGAACAACGCAAGTAGCGCAATGGCAAGTTCAGGGGCAGAAGACCCCATCGCCATCAGCGATGCGCCGGCCACGTTGTTTGGAAGCTTGAGCCGTTGAGAAATTTGATCAAGACTGATGATAAAGAATTCATCAGTAATAACTGCTAACAAATAAATACAAACAATAATTACAAGTACACTTAGGAAAAGAGTTGTCATAGACAATAAGTCGGGTGGGGTGCTAAAAGGGTTTGTTGAATTTCAAGATTATAAAATCTGAATATAGTCAGTCTAAATATTACCTCTTTTTATATCAAAAATGAAAATGCGCAGGGCACAAATAGTTGCGCTCCTGTGACGACAGATCTGAATCAGCTTGATGCAAAATACTTTACAGCGGCTTTCTGAGCTAGAAGGCAACATTCATTGGCGGCAGCGTGCACCAGCGGGACAGGCGGCCTACACAATCGAGTTGGGAACAATTCCGATTCTAATTTCAGCCCCACACGCGGCGCATCATGTGCGGAATAGTGTCAGTAAATTTGAAGAAGAGTACACGGCTGCCATCGCGCAATATCTGGCGCAAGAGCTGGGGTGTTACGCAATTTATTTGCGTTATGCCAGCCCAACAGACCCGAATTGGGATGCGGAGTCAACGTATAAAAACGCCATCGCCGATCTTGTCGGCACACATGCGATAAAAGTTGTGCTCGATTTGCATGGCATGGTCAACCGGCACCGGATCGGGGTTGCGCTAGGCACAATCAATGGTCGCTCATTTCCAACGGACACCGCGATGTTGCTAACGCCGTTTGCGCAAGCTGGCTTTATTGAAACAGATCTTACAACGCTCAACACAACTGCGGATTCTGATTGGCGACGCGTAATCTTGAATCATCCCCGATTTACCGGCGGCACAAAGGGCAACACCATTACGCGTTTTGTGTCTGAAGATTTAGGTGCCTTAGCCGTGCAAATTGAATTGGCATCAGCAATTCGCATTGTGTATCGAGCGCCAACGGCAGGCTGGAATTTTCATTATTGGGGCGATCCGGCTGGTATTCGGCTCACGCTGCAGGCGCTGACGGCGCTGGTCAAAACGTTGCACACGTCTTTGGAATAAAAAAGACCTCAATGCGAGGTCTTTTCGAAATGGTGTTCAAACGCGTTGGCTAATTCATCTTGTCTAGCGCATCCGCGAGTAATGTTACGGTGCGGTCCACATTGTGCAGCTTGTCTAAGCCAAACAAGCCTAAGCGGAATGTTTTAAAGGTTGCTGGTTCATCACAAGCCAGAGGGACACCTGCGGCGATCTGCATACCAACCGCGCTGAATTTCTTGCCAGACTTGATGCCATCATCATCTGTGTAACTTACAACAACCCCCGGTGCCTGAAATCCCGGTGCTGCAACGCTCGGAAAGCCACGACCTTCTAACAAAACGCGGACTTTATCGCCAAGCTCTTGCTGCTCAGCCTTTACTTTGTCAAAGCCATAGGCTTCGGTTTCTTTCATAACGGCATGGAATGCAGTTAGTGCGTCGGTAGGCATTGTTGCGTGATACGCATGGCCACCATTCTCAAAAGCCAGCATGATTTGGTGCCATTTTTTGAGGTCACATGCAAAACTGCTACTTGTTGTGTCTGCCATTGTCGTCACAGCGTTTTCACTCATCATCACAAGCGCGCTACAAGGTGAACCTGACCAGCCTTTTTGCGGAGCGCTAATCAAGACATCAACGCCAGTAGCCTTCATGTCGACCCAAATCGTGCCACTGGCAATGCAGTCTAAGACTAAGAGACCACCAACAGCATGGACGGCATCCGCGACGGCTTTGATATACATGTCGGGTAACATCATCCCGGCAGATGTTTCAACATGTGGCATGAATACGGCTGCTGGTTTTTCTGCGGTGATTGTTGCAATAACATCTTCGATGGCTGCTGGCGCAAAAGGTGCTTGATGCGTATCTGTCACCATGCTTGCTTTCATTACGGTATGCGACGCTGGAATATTGCCAGCATCAAAAATTTGTGTCCAGCGATAGCTAAACCAGCCATTACGGACCACTAAGCAGTGTTGATCGTTGGCAAATTGACGGGCAACTGCTTCCATGCCAAATGTGCCGCTACCGGGTACGATGGCAACTGCATCAGCGTTATAGACTTGCTTGAGAGTGCTAGAAATACCACGCATGACGTCTTGAAAAGTCTGCGACATATGGTTTAACGCCCGGTCGGTGTAAACAACTGAATATTCAAGTAAACCATCTGGGTCGATTGAAGAAAGTAAGCCTGGCATGGATATATCCTGTGTGGTTGTGCTGTTTTTAGAAACAAAAAGGCCAACTGCCGGTTTAGTCGACAGTCGGCCTTTAGGTATTGTTATAGTACGGGCGGTGGGACTCGAACCCACATGGATTTCTCCGACGGATTTTAAGTCCGTTGCGTCTGCCAATTCCGCCACGCCCGCATT
>JAHDBW010000090.1 GCA_020630175.1 Anaerolineales bacterium | reverse complement strand
CTCCCGCTGGGAGAGGGACGCTTTCGTATTTCAAAAAGGGAAATAAAAAAGGGCACGTGCTTCCACACGTACCCTTGAATTTTAGATCTTGTTGGCCCTACGGCAGCAACATTTCGATTGCTTTATCCAACTGTGGATCACGGTCATTTTCGCGATCTTCACTGGTGAGCTCCACAAACACATCTGGCTCAATCCCAGATTCGTTGATGGTGCTACCATCTGGTAACAACCAGCGTGAGTTGGTAATGCGGACTGCGCCTTGGCCGTCTGAAAGACCAATCCAGCTTTGGGCCGTGCCCTTGCCGAAGCTAGTTTCACCAACCAGTTCCGCGCGGTCAAAGACTTGAATTGCACCGGCCACAATTTCAGACGCACTCGCCGACCCACCATTGATCAAGACGACCATTGGGATGTCTAGCGCAAGGCCATCATTGGCGTTATCGAATTCTTTACGTGCTTCATCAATCCCAAAGTCTTGAATGGTAATTGGCCCTTCGCGTACAAATTCAGACCCGACAGTGATTGCTTCATCAAGCAAGCCACCACCATTATTACGCAGATCTAAGATCAAGCCCGGTGGGTTTGAGGCTAGCAATTCGTTCAACATGACTTCCAGTTGCGCGTCTGTATCTTCACCAAACTGGTTGATTTTGACGTAAGCCAGGCCATTGTCTAACACTTCGCCTTCAACCATTGGGAATTCAATCTTATAGCGCGTGATTTCGAATTCAAGCGGCTCTGGCTCCCCTTCACGGAAGATCGTCAACACAACTTGAGATCCATCTGGCCCACGCACCATAAAGATTACATCCCAAGCGTCCATGCCTGTCACATCTAGGCCGTCAACTTCGATAATCACATCACCGGGCAGCAAGCCCACTTCCTCAGCAGGCGAGTTTGGCAATGGCGTAACGATGCGTAAGAAATCACCGCTGGTATCTACTTCAGCGCCAATCCCTTCAAATTCACCAGCAAACTGGCGCTGTGTTTCTTCATATTGAACAGGCGTCATATAAGAGGTGTGCGGATCGCCAGCAGCTTGCAGCATGCCATTGATTGCGCCCCACGCAAGCTCTTGGTCGTCTAGCTCTTCAGCAAACACATAGTTCCTTTTGAGCAGCTCATACGCTTCCCAGAAGGGGTCGTATTCATCTTCTAGGTCTGTTGGCACATTGGCAATGCTGCCATCCAACGTCCCTTCTGTTGCTGGGCAAGCGCTAAGGAAACTAGAGCCAACCGGATTGGCTTGACCGAGCAATGGTTCGCCATCAATTGCGTGGCTACCGGCAGCATCATCAGTGCTGCAACTGCCCGGCTCTGTGCGCACAACTTCAACAATCTTTTCAACTTCTACAATTGTTTCAACCACTTCTGGCTCAACGCTGCGTTGGCCCACAAAGTAGCCGCCAATGCCCATCACAACACCAAACGTTAGTGCGCCTATCAAACCGCCAATAATTGCGATTGCTTTATTCATAAATTAGGGTTCTCCAAAGAATTTTTTATAACGATTCACGTCAAGCGTTGCCACAGCGTTAGCACTTGCGGCAACGCTGTGGCAGATTACGTTTAGACGCGCTATCCAGCGCCGATGTGTATCGGCGGCCTGTCAGCAGTCGTTTTAGTAGATTAGTCTGAGGACATAGTCCAAGAGGTAGTCGCCTTCATAGAAGACGGAGTCATACGTTACTGGAACGTCTTCATCTGGCACAACGCCGGTGCCTTCAATAATGATGGTGCCATCTGGGGTAATGTCCATTCCGGTTGGGATAACAAATGAAACCTCATCTGGCAATTCATACTGGCCTCGGCCAATTTCGCCAAAAATCCCGTTAGTAGGGTAGTGCCCCACCACTGTGGCGCGGCGGGTTTCACCGATGGCATAGGCCACGTTTTCACAGGCGCTTGCACAAGCTGGCCCCACAAGCACATAGACCGCGCCATCGTAGTAAACATCATCGTTAGGCTCAATGGTATCGGCCGGACCATATGTCACAAAGTCGCTGTCTTTTTCACTGTAGTAGTAGCCACGGCCCATCTCGATTTCATCTTTTGTGAAATAACCAGCAATGTAGCCCCCCAGCGGAGAGCCGCCACCATTGGCACGTAAGTCAAAAATAATGGCGTCTGTTTCTAGCTCATCAAAGCTGGCAATTGCCCGATCAATCAGGCGCAATGTCAGGTTCAGATCATCAGACATAGACCAAATCCGAATATAGCCCGTGTTCTGGCCGACGATTTGATATTCAACTGGAGCCGAGGTGTCTGGGAAACCGGCATACAAGAAATTATCAAAGAACGCATCGATTTCAAAGGTACGCGTGAGTGTGACCTCTCCCGCTTGTAAATCTGGGTTGGTGTAGCCAATGATCACTTCTGTATCAAGCTGGCCTTGTGGCAAGAACGCAATTTTATCAATCCGTTCTACATGGGCGGTTGAATACGGTCCAAATAACGAAACGCTTTCTTCAATTGCATCTTCGATTGGCATTCTATTCCATTCAAAGATCTGCGCCCCCAGTTCAATGCCAGCATCTGCGGCGGGCGTATTGGGCACTAAATCCGTCACAATCACGTCGCCATTATCTAGCTCAGTAAGCGCAATGCCCAACCCACCAATCACATTGTCACGATAGTAGTCACGATCATCGCCTCTCAGGCTTACGTGCCCATCGGGGATAGCGTTGGCAAAATCTTGCAGGGCAAAGTAGTACAGGTCATAGCGGCCTTTTTCTTCTGCTTCGGCAATGCGTGGCGCAATTTCGTTGTAAATTGCTTGCCAGTCAACGCCTTTCATATCTGTAAACGGATACTCAATTGATGCTTTATTAAATAAGGCGTCAAACGCTGCGGTGTATGACAGCTCCGTATAGTCATGTTTAGCAACGTCCCCTTCGTATAAGGCGAGGTTTGGCTCACGTTCGGTATACACCCGGAACGGTTCGCTATCTAACTCAACTAGCGTATAGCCTTGTGCGATTGGTGCAGTGGGATCATCTTCAGTAAAGAGCAAGCCGTCTGCGCCAAAGCCAGTTGGGAAACCTTGCGCTGCATCTGGTGCCCAAACAACCAGCGTGCCGCCGGTCACTTCATCTTGATTTTCGCTATCAATACGCAAAGACGTCCAATTGCCAGACCAGCCGCCAGACTCATCTTCACCTAGGAACGGGCCATCAATCAGGTTGGCTTGCACCGTCACAGCGAAGACTTGCACACCAGTGTCAGTCGCGCCGTTGTTGTCTACATCTACAAGCTTGGCCGTTGGTTCGGCAGGCAGGTTGAGCGCGTAGGTGTATTGCTCTGGCTCATCTGTTGAGAAGAAAGGGCCTAACGCTTGGCTTTCTTCAGATTGCACATATTCAAAATCGCGGGCCACAAAGCCAGCAAGGTCTTCCAGCATTACATACGTTTCTGTCAGGTACGACTCAAACACAGGGAATGTAATTTCTGCCGTCCCAACAATGCGGACTGGCTGGTTTGGATCGATCTCAGGCTCGGCCGCAACGGGTTCTTCAACAGTGGGTTCTGGCTCTGGTTCTACTTCAGGCACTGCTGTTGGTGGTGGATCGGTTGGGGCAGTTGTCGCTGTAGGTTCTGGTGTTGGATCTGGAGTGGTTAGCGCGCTACAAGCAAAACTGGCCAAGGCTAACGCTGTAATGGGAATCAATAAACGTTTCGAAAGAAAAAGGGACATGTGTATTCCTGTCTTTTGAGATCAGCATCAAGCCCTTGGGATCGCAACAACTTGGGAATGAAATACTGAGGATTGCAAACTTTACCTAGCGTATCACGAATTTAGATCAGAAAACGCATTTATAAGGCACAACTTGGCTCTGATTAAGGGGATATTCACTAGGCGTTTATCTAACGCCGTCTTGCCGTTGCCAAAAGACGCTTGGCCCTTAAATACATATCGCACCAGGTGTTTGGGGAGGAAACAAACTGGTGCGATATGCGGAGGCTAATGCTGAAATTAGTATAGCGCTGCTGTAGTAAACAGACCGTGAGCAGGAGGTGAAGGTTAGATGAGAGCGGCAGATGTCAGGCCGAAGTCATCCGCTGTGCGACAGCAATCAGAAAATGGTCGGAACCTTTTCAACAAACCCTACGTCTCTTTGATGATGAGATACAAACTGAATTCACAGAGAAGGAGATTTATTATGAAATTCCGTATGCTTTTCACCCTTGTTGTAGCGTTACTAATGCTTGTCATTGCGGCCTGTAGCGGCGCAACCGCTCCCGCAGAAACGATTGCCGAAGAAGCTGCTGAAGAGGTCGCTGAAGATGTTGCTGATGTAGCCCCCGTGGTTCAAGATATCGCTAAAGACACCGCAGAGGCTGCCTTAGACGCCATTGAATATGCGGCTGAAGAAGAAAGTCTGACACAGCCAGATACATATGAAGAAGCTGCTTCTTCAGCGCCCCCCGTTTTGGCAATAGCACAACCTACAACCGCTGAAAGTGCAGTGATCGTTAGCGAGGCCGCGCACTCACAGCCTACGCCACGACCTCAAGCAACATTGCAGCCTGCCCCAGCCAACACCTTTTTTGAAGATTATGGCGTCAACCCCATGATTGACGCAGAAGATGACAATCTATCAACGTTTGCAATAGATGTAGACACTGGCGCCTACACCGTCATGCGTCAATACTTAGATCGCGGTCAATTGCCACCTGCGGCCTCTGTTCGGCCCGAAGAATATATCAACTATTTTGACCACGGATATGAAATTCCACAACAAGATGCTTTTGCCATTCATCTTGACGCAGCACCGTCTCCTTATGCGGAAAGTGATCGCTACCAGTTAGTGCGCGTGGGTATTCAAGGTTATGAAGTTCCAGCTGACCGGCGCCCAGATGCGCTGTTGATCTTTGTGATTGATGTGTCTGGTTCTATGCAAGGCCGCGAACGCCTCGGGTTGGTCAAAGACTCGTTGATTGAACTCGTTGCCGAGCTAAACCGCACAGACCGCGTTGGGATTGTGGTCTATGGCTCAACCGCACGCGTCGTGCTAGAGCCAACTTACGTGCGCGAGCGTTCTGACATTATCCGCGCGATTAGTAACCTGAGTACAGAAGGCTCTACCAACGTTGAGCAAGGAATCCGTACCGCTTACCGTCTGGCAGACGCATACTATGATGACACCCAAATCAATCGCTTGATCTTAGCCTCCGATGGCGTAGCAAACGTTGGCTCGACAACCGCTGAAGAAATTTTGCGGTACGCCGAGCGCGGTATTTCACTCAGCTCGTTTGGCTTTGGCATGGGAACTTACAACGACGTTCTCATGGAACAACTCGCTGACCAAGGGGATGGCACTTACGCCTATATCGACACAATCGATGAAGCGCGCCGCTTGTTTATCGATGACCTGACAGGCACGTTACTCACCATTGCCAAAGACGCCAAAGTACAAGTTGAATTTGATTCTGAAACAGTGCGCAGCTATCGCCTGATTGGTTACGAAAACCGTGCCGTTGCCGATGAAGATTTCCGTAATGATAGTGTTGATGCTGGTGAAATTGGCGCAGGCCATAGTGTCACTGCGCTTTATGAGGTCAAATTCTTTGCTGAGGCTGAAACTGGTGATGATGTGCTAACTGTCCGCCTTCGCTACGAAGATCCAGCAAGCGGGGAAGTGATAGAACAAGCTGAAACGCTCAGCCGTGAGGACGTCCACCGCACATTTGGTGATGCACCCGCAACCTTTCAGCTAACAGCACTCGTTGCAGAATATGCCGAAATTCTACGTGAAAGCTATTGGGCACGTGACAATGACCTTGGCACGCTAGCCATTGATGCGCAACGCATCGAACGCCTGTTAGATGACAACGTAGACGGCTTAGAGTTCTTAGAAATCGTCACCAATGCCGCGCGTATTAGTCAATAACCAAAACACTCAATTCGCGCTAACAAGATAAATCAATACAAGGGCGTAGAACCACGGCTAGCCGTGGTTCATACGCCCTTGTGGGCTTATTCCTCAGCGCGCATTAACACCACCCACGGTTTGCCCAATACGTGCGTCAGCATCACAATCAGACTGTTTTGCTTAGGTCCTTTGAGCTTCATCGCTTTGGCAAAGCTGTCAACGTCAATCGGTGAGCCACGCTTTTTGATGGTGATACGGCCGATGTTACGCTCGCGTAGTTCGGCACGGGTACGTTTGAGACCAAAGGGAAAATCAGCCACAACAGAGAAACGTTTCGCAAAAGGCGTTTCGACCGGCTCAGACGTCGTTAGCAAGGCAATTTCTGGATCGATCTTCGTCGCACCGATTTGTTCAGCCAAGGCCGTGACCGCACCAGCGCGCATGACGGCTGGGTCTGGTTCATATAAGTAAGCCGCTGGCGCAGTACAGGCAATCTCGATAGCAGCAGGGCGCAGTTGCTTGCCACTAGGCAGCAAGGTGGCAACGCGCTGCGTTCCGGCCTGACGCAAATCGCCAAACCACAGCACCGCTTCTTTTAGATCGCCCGCGTGGGAAATAAATTCAACCTCGCAATCGTAGTTTGCCAGTTGGTCCAGCTTGACCGCCGGTGAAACTTTGATGCCGATATTACGCTGCGGCAAGTCGTGCACAACCGAAAGTGGCGGCATGTAGCCTTCAACCGAAAAGATGCGCTTACCATTGGCATCGCGCCGGGCAGGGTCTAGCCACAAAGCTGCGGCTTGCGGCAAAGCAACTTCACGAAAGTCAGCCTGAATAAAATCCGTTTGGCAGCTTGCGGCCTGATACACGCGTACATTTTCACGCGCCATCGCTAACCGTAACGGGTCACGCTCAATGCTGGTTAGTTGCGGCACCACTTGGGCTAAGCCAAGGCTATCGCCACCAATGCCACAGCCGCAGTCGGCGACATGCGTTTGCGTTGCAAAGCGCTGCGCCCGCCAAGTGCTAATCACTTCCGCAGAAGACTGTTCTAACGCGGCGCGCTCAAAATACATCTGCGCCGCTCGCGAAAATTTCAGTTCACCTTTAACGCGCAGCAGCGCCACGCCTAAGGCCGCTTTTGCGACCTCGGCATCGACTGTTTTTTGTAGTTTTGTGAGACAGCTTAGGAACGTTTCGGGACGGGGCTGTAACGCGGTTGCGGCTTGGAGCGCGGCTTGCCCATTGGGCGTCAGCAGCGCTTCAAATTGAGAAAGATTCAAAAGAGGAGTGCGCGCAGATTAGGCCTTACCCGCGCCGCTGCAACCGGCCGTTGACATCAACCAACGCGGCGCTGAGTTCAGCCCATTCATCTTCAGTGAGGTGCATGGTGACGTGGTCAGTGCCAATGAAGTAGGTCGTTTCGCCTTCGTCGGTGGTGTACCAAATGGTGAAGGTTTCCCCTTCGAGCATGGTTTCTTGGATTGGGTCTTTCATAGGATTGTTTTGAGTTTTATCTATTTTATGGGCCTGTGCCGTCTGCAATAAAGAAACAGCTACAGCTAATTCGTCTTCTCAGCGCTGTCATCGACAACGTCTACTTCGCCTTCTAGCGCTGCAACAACGGGTGCTTCTGCAACTGGCTTCGGCCGTCTACGACGTAGAAACCCAATGCGGCGACGCAATGCGCCAAGGAAGGTTTCTTTTTCTTCCTCTTCTACATCATCAGGGAAAGGCTCAAGGTCAAGCAACTTACTCCAGACATACCCGCCTATCAGCTTGACTGTTGCGGCAACAGGGGCAGAAAGCATTACGCCTAACAGGCCAGCCAAGGTCGCGCCCATCAGGGCCACAACCATAACCGTAATTGGATGTAGGTCAAGCGCGTCGCCCACAATACGCGGCACAAGAACGCTATTTTCAATTTGTTGGATCACAATCCCCACGCCCAAAATGATGAGTGCATAGGTAAACGGATCTAGCCCGAAGATGTTGGTGTCTTGAAATAACGCGACCCCGACCATCGCGCCAACGCTAATCAGCGGCCCGACGTACGGCACAAATTCCAGCACGCCAGCCAGTAAGCCCAGCGCTAAGGAATAGCGCACGCCAAAAATCAGCATCAACAGTGAGACGACGATAGCCATCACAATGGCCAACGTTGCCTGACCGCGCAAATAGCGGCTCCAAATTTGGCCAAAATCGCGCATGAGCAAGTCGGCATCGCGGCGGTAACCGGGGCCGTCTGCAAACTTCTGAATACTGCGGCTAATTTGCGGCAAGTCTTTGGTTGCGTAGAAGGAAATAATCAGCGTAAACACGGTCCAAGTCACAACCGACGCTGTGGAGGTGGCCGTAGTTTGTAAGATAGAGCTTGTATTGGTCAGCAACGGCTGGATCAAGCTTGTCAATTCAGAAACAAGCTGATCAAAGTTGAAGGTATTTGGCAGGCTAAAGCTAAAATTCCCCACCGTGTACGTGCGGCTTACGAGCTCGCTCAGCACTTGCGGAATCCCCTCAATAATTACTGGCAACACGTTGATGAACGCCACCACTTGCTGATAAATGGTGATGCCAAGGTAGCTAAACAGCCACACAACTAGGCCCACAATCAATAAGTAAGCAATTCCAATGATCGGCCCACGTGTGAGCGGAATTTTTTCATCGATCCAATCAACAATTGGGTTGAGCAGGTAAGCAATCATGCCCGCAATAATGAGCGGTTGGATGAGGTAGCTGAAATACCACAGGACCACAACGACAAAAATCATTGACGTCACAATGGCAATAATTTTTGTGGAGCGGTTCCACTTAGGTGAAGGTGAATTTGGCATGGTATCTAATAATACGCAGTTTGCAGGCGTTAGTTCTATTTTAGATGAAAACTGCGCGGATTGAGAATGTTGGCAAAGATGCGGCGTAATCAAATATTACAGAGCCCGCGTAGCACCACTCGGTCGAGTGGTACATACGCGGGCTCTTTTGGAAATATTCACACGTGTCTAGCAGGAGCGGTGTGGCTCACTTTATTTTTGCATCGGCTGCAATTTCCAGTAGGTCAGTGAGCGCCATGCCCATTCTGCTGGGCCAAACTTGAAGCGTGCCAGCCACCACGGTGAGAGCACCAGTTGCACCGCCCAGATTGCGAACACAATCCCAATTTGCCCAATCCGTTCGACGCTGCCGAATAAGCCCAAGCCGTGGCCGTAGAAGATCAGCGTCGCGACAATGCTGTGGAACAGGTAGTTGCTCAATGCCATCCGCCCGACAGATGCCAGCGCATGACTAAGTTTTGGCAACGCACCAGCCTTGGCAACCAACATCACCGTAGCGATGTAGACCATACTCATCAGAATGCTGCCCCAGTAATTGAACTGATGTCCAATGCCAAAGCGGCTGGCGCTAATGCTCCAGTCGACGCTGGTGTTGTATCGCACACCGAGCAAGATCAATGGCAGGCCAATCAGCAAACTAATGCTGAGCAAGCGCACATAGAATTGACGAGAGCGCGCAGCAGAGAATACGCCCCATTTGTAGAGCGCCATGCCAATCAGCATTAGGCCACCGGCGCGCCAGAAGCCCCAGAAGAAAAATGAACTTGTGTTCATGTCTAATGACGCTGGCACACGATACGCCATCTGCGCTAGCCAGCCGCTCCGGAAGGCAACGATTTCTGCTTGCAGCGCTTGCGGTGTTTTTTGCCAAGCCGTTAGTAGTTCAGCGGCCGTTTCTGGTGGCATAAACTCTAATGAGATCCCCGAGCCGAGCATTAGAAAAGCCGATACGCTCAAGAAGATAAGCCCCACAATCAGCTGTGTGCGCGGCTGCCAGTTACGCATTAGCACGACGATCAAACTACACAGGGCGTAGGTCACTAGAATGTCGCCTTGCCAAATAATATAGGCGTGCACCAGACCAATGACTAATAACCAGAACGTGCGGCGGTAGTGAATGCGCAGCGGCTTGACGCCACGTTCCACTAGCCGATCTGTAAATAGCACAATGCCAGCGCCAAACAACATCGAAAAGATGTTCATCATTTTGAGGTCGGTCAGCACGTGGCTAAAAAACCAAACCAGCCAGTTGAGGCCGGTAAAGTCACCGTGCATGGTGGGATTGTCATACGCGACAGACGGCATAGAAAAGCCTTGGATGTTCATCACGAGAATGCCCAGTAAGGCAAAGCCACGCAGGATGTCGATCGCGACAATCCGTTGGGAAGATTGAGTTGGGGTGTTCATTGCAGTTGCTCCTGTTCTTTGATGGCCTTAGTGTAGCTAGGGACTGGTCATATGCCGTAGTGCCATAGGTCATGAGATGTTTATGCCAGCGCACCTTCCGTTTTCGCTGACTGCGCTCTAAATGCCCACTCTTCAAGCCAACAAAAACTAATACGTAGCAGATCTCCAGGAGTAGCAATCTGCAACTTAATCCCACAATCTTGCGTAAACGCCATTACACACTAATAACCATCATGGGGAACATTCTAATGACACACGCAATTTCAACAACAAAGACAAAGGACAATACAGGTGCCTTCAAAGCCATCCATTGGTTTCTTGCAGCAGCGCTTGCTGGGGCGTTTGGCATCGTCTTTCACGAGTTTCTACACTACATCACCGCGTTGCTGCTCGGCGCAGCAGACGTTTCTTTTCATTGGGGCTATGTTCATCATGACTCACACTCGGTCTCTAACGGCAGCAACGCGGCCATTGCCATCATCGGGCCAATTTCTACTTACGTAATGATGGCTGTTGCGTGGTGGTACAGCCGCAATGCAGCCACACCATTTTTCTCTGCGCTGGGGTTTACTGCCGCGTTTCGTAATTTAGCCGTGTTGCCGTTCTTGATCAAGACCATGCTGGGCGCAGATACCGCAACGTTCTTTTTTGACGAAATCCGCGCTGCTAATGCGCTCGGTGTTTCGCCAATAGGATTTGCGCTTATTTCTCTCAGCATGTTCTTCTTAGGGACCGTTTACTTCAGCCGCCAAACAAAGCAAACCCACAGTTGGGTGTTGATGCTCATCATGATTGCTGGTACATTCGCTGGGATTTATGCATGGAGTATTTTTGGCGCAATGCTGTTTCCGGGTGGGCACGGCTTCAATTAGACGTAGAGACACAACCGGTTAACTAAAACGTGGCTGGCGCTTTGTTCAGCACCAGCCACGTTACATCAGCGTTTATTCAGTTACGGAGCCAATTGCACTTATGGCAACTGCAACACCTGCCCTGGATAAATACGGCTTGGGTTTTCAATAGAGTCTTCATTGACGCTGTAGATATCACGCCAGCTGGCAAAAGAGCCATAGACTTTTACCGCAATGCTGCCTAATGTGTCACCAGCTTGAACGGTGTAAGGGCCTACAGGGCCCGCATTGTCAGAGGTTACGATTTCAGTATCGTCTTCTTCAACGATATCACCAGCAGAGGCATCACCTGCTAAGCCATCTTGGCGTACGGCCAAGTTTTGGATGCGGCTATCTTCTGCGGCAGGCGTGTCAGCAATTGCATAAGGGGCAGCGCTGTAGTTTGCAGCCAAGTAATTGGCCATTGCTTCTTGTTCGCCAATTTCGGTTTCTACAACATCATCACCATAGTCATCAAATGGATAGTTGTCGCCACCACCGGCCATAAAGTTCAAGGTCACGATGCGAATATCGCGGCTTACAAGCACGACACCATTTTCGACCAATGTTTCAGTGACAATGCCATCAGCATCGATCAACGCGACAGATTGAATGCGTTCACCAGCGACGACAACTTCACCGGAGGTGCCACCATCGCCATTGTCACCAAGTTCCAAGGCGGTTGCGCTTGGGTCAAAGCTGAAGGCTAGGCCACCAACTTGCGGGAATTGCCCTGGTGTGCGGCCTTCTGCGGTCCCAGCAACTGCGTGTTCCAAGATCACCAACAATTCTTCGGTGGTCAGCGTTAGCATGGTTAGGGTGTTATTGAAGCGCAAGGTGCCTTCTAGGTCGAGCTGTGAAATGCCACCGGCGTCTTTGCCCGCTGCTTCATTGGCATCAGTCACGCCGTATTCACCAGTTTCGCCATCGATGGTGCCGATTGCAGCCCGAATGCCGCCACCGTTCTTGAATGAAACTTCTACTGCGTCATCTTGGGCTTTGGCTTCCGCTAAGTTTGCGTCGGCAGTGAGGTTCCCAAGGTTGGTTTCCTCTGTCCGGACAAAAGCGCGGCGACCTTCTAGGAAGACGTCTGTTTGGCCGTAAACTTCACCGTCTTTCGCAGCCACAATGTCTACAACGGCAGCGGTCAAGAATTGAACTTGCGCCCCTTTGCTACCGTCAGCAAATGCATCAGCATCACCCCAAACAGCGGCAACACCGTCTTCAGTCGTGGCGTATGGACCGCTAACATCAGCATCAATGCTATCTACAACCACCATCCCAGCAGCGTCAAATTGCACTACTAAGCGTCCCACATAGCTATATTGTCCGTCTGTGCTGACAATCAGCGTTGGACTGCCAGCAGCATCAGCCGTGACAACTGGATATTCACGATCAGCTTCATCACCAGCGCGCAAGACGTCGGTATCATCTGCCAACAATGAGTCAGACCCACCGGCAACGATCACATCGACGTTTTCCAACAAGGTCGCTAATTCTTCTTCAAGCGCCAATTGTTGCAAGTGACTGACAATGACGATTTTGTTGATGTCGTCTGCGGTCATTTGGTCGACGATTGGTTGCAAAATTTCAGCCAGTGCAGCCATATCATTTTGCCCACCAGAGAGGACTGAAACGCCGCCCGGTGAAGAAATAGATGCCAACAATTGGGTTGTTGCGCCAATCACACCAACGCGTTCGCCATTGCTCAGTTCGATGGTTGTTGCTGGGGCAATTCGTGGCGCTGCGCCAACGTCTGCCAACGCATCAAGTGAGGCTTGGTAGTCAGAGCTAGGCAAAATATCTGCCGTGTACATGTCAGCCAAGTTACCATCGCCGCTGAAGTCTAAGTTTGCGCTGAGGTACGGGAACTGTGGCCCAAGGTAGCGCGTGTCGTCTAGCGTTTCGCCGCGCACATCGGTGCCGATGATGTCTGTCATGGCGTTGGTGCCAGGGTCAAACTCGTGATTGCCAAGTGCGGATGCATCAAAGCCAATCACATTCATAATGTTGATATCTAAGCGGCCGCTGCCTTCACGTAAATTGGTGAAGCTACCTGCGTCTTGCCCAAACTGCGCATCGCCTGCCGCTTGCAGCACTTCACGCATTGAGCGATCACCCGCTGCATTGAAGAATGGTCCCGGCAAGTAATTGTCACCCGCAGACAGCAAAATTGATTCATAGCCGTTTGCGGCGGCGTCATTTTCTAGCCCTTCTACAACTGCCGCAAAATTTGGTGCATCGGTAATTGCGGCCACGCCACCTTCAAGGTCGCTGGCATGCAGAATTTGCAATGTTACCGGCTCTTGTGCGGTTGCCAGCGGTGCCAGCATTAGCATGCCAACGAGGGCAAGCCCTAAATACAAACTACGTTTATTGATCAACATTATGGTGAATCTCCTGTGGTTCTATTCTTTCTAAGGATTGAATACGCAAAATAAGCGTCTAGCCAAAGCAAACTAAGATGGATTATAAGTTACTGTGCGCGGTTGAGGCTAAATTTAAACAGATCACTAACAGCTTCTCAAGTCATGTATTTCAAATTGTATTAACACCCGAAACTGGATATGGCAGCACGTGCAGAAATAGAGGTGCCACCGCTTATATCTAACGCCTTATGTGAATTACACAGACGTAGCCGCGACATCACTGTCGCGAGTGCGAACTCGCGGCTACGCACAACTTTGGGGTCGGTTCATCATTTGAATTCACAGAAGGCGTATCTATATAGCCAACCATCTCGCCGCTCTGACGCACAAAGCGATAGGCTATTAAGTATGACTATTCGAAATTGGCTCATTCTAGGACTCATTTGTGGTGCGGCAATTCTGCTCATCTGGCGCGTACGCGTGCGCCCCAGCGTATTTGCAGCCACGCGGCCGGAGGTGCATTTTCCAACCGTATCTGGCAGTAACCTGATGCGGCAAGAGCTGACCTTTCCCAGCGACTTTGGCGGTGAGTTGAACATTGTCTTTGTGGCGTTTTTGCAACAGCAGCAGTTGGTGGTCAATACGTGGGTGCCGTTTGCCCAAGCCACCGAAGCGGCCAATACCAACGTGCTGTATTATGAATTTCCCACCATTTGGGAGATGCCTCCCTTACGTCGCACGTTCCTCAATGAAGGCATGCGTGCCGGCATTCCGGATCAGACCGCCCGCGAACGCACAATTACGCTGTACCTTGATCTAGAAGGCTTTATGGCTGCCACCGGCATTCCAAACCGCAACGCCATGCACACGCTGCTGGTCAACCGCGAAGGCGATATTTTGTGGCGCACCACTGGTGTTTATGATGA
>JAHDBW010000428.1 GCA_020630175.1 Anaerolineales bacterium | reverse complement strand
CCCCCCTGCCAGCATTAGCGTATAATTCCCCACTGTGTTTAACTACGATCTAATTGCAACTGAAGGTGCTGCGCGGGCGGGAACATTCCACACGCCGCACGGCCCCATTGAAACCCCAGTGTTTGCGCCGGTGGGCACGCTGGCTACGGTCAAATCGTTGACGCCGCATCAGGTGGAAGACTTGGGCGCGTCGCTGATTCTCTCCAATACGTACCATTTGTATTTGCGCCCCGGCGATGACCTTGTAAAGGACATGGGCGGCGTGCATAACTTTATGCGCTACGACGGCCCGATGCTGACCGACAGCGGCGGCTTTCAGGTGTTTTCGCTGAGCAACATCAACACGATTGATGATGACGGCGTGACCTTCCGTTCGCACATCGACGGTAGCAAGCACCGCTTTACGCCAGAGTCGGCCACCCATATTCAAAACAACTTGGGCGCAGACATCATCATGGCCTTTGACCAGTGCCCTGACCCATATGACCGCGCGATCAATGAAGTGGCCTTGGCGCGCACGCACGCATGGCTAGAGCGCTGTAAAGCTGCGCACCAACGCCCAGACGACCAAGCGTTGTTTGGCATTGTGCAAGGTGGCACGTTCAAAGATTTACGGGCGCAATCAGCCGAGTTTGTGGCGTCGCAAGACCTGCCCGGCAACGCGATTGGTGGGCTGTCTGTTGGGGAAAGCAAGCCAGATATGCATGCCATGCTCGAAGTTGTGTGTCCGATTTTGCCAGCCGAAAAGCCGCGCTACCTAATGGGCGTTGGCTCACCGGAAGACCTTATCAACGGGGTGCTGCGCGGGATTGATATTTTTGATTGTGTGCTGCCCACACGCTTAGCCCGCAACCAAAGCGCCATGACGCGTTCCGGCCGCTTCAATATGAAGAACCTGCGTTTCGCGCGTGATGAAAGCCCAATTGATCCCAACTGCACCTGCTACACCTGCCAGCACTTTACGCGCGCTTACATCCGGCACCTGTGTGTCAGCAAAGAGATGTTGGTCTCTACGCTATTGAGCATTCATAACCTGCACACGCTGGTGCATATGATGAAAGAAGCCCGCCAACGCATTATCGCTGGCACGTTTACAGACTGGGCCAACGACTTCCTCGCCAACTATCGCGTGGCTGGCCCGCGCAATAACTAGACCCGCATTCGTCGCCCATGAGCAACCTTCAAGCCTTTATCCTTGCCATTGTGCAAGGCCTAACTGAATTCCTGCCCATCTCAAGCTCCGGCCACCTTGTGCTGGTGCCGTGGATACTGGGCTGGGAGCTAGACCATGACGCAGCCTTTGCCTTTGACGTGCTCTCACAAGTGGGCACCATCTTTGCAGTGATTGTGTATTTCTGGCGTGATTTATGGAGCATTGCCACCGGCTGGATTCAGGCCGTATTACAGCGTAATCCGTTTGGGTCGCTCAACGCGCGTTTGGGCTGGTTGCTGATTTTAGGTTCAATTCCAGCGGCGGTGCTGGGCGTGTTGTTTGAAGACACCATCAAAGGCTTTTTTAGTCAGCCAGTGGCCGCGTTTTATTTCTTGTATGTTACGGCGGCAGTGTTGCTGATTTCAGAATGGCTCCGCACACGTGGCACAGCCAATAAAGCGATTGAAGACCTGAACTGGGTCGATGCGCTGGCAATGGGCTTTGGCCAAGCTTTGGCACTGTTGCCAGGGGTTTCACGCTCTGGTTCCACCATAGCAACTGGCCTCATACGCGGCCTAAGCCGTGAAGCCGCAGCGCGGTTTAGCTTCCTTATGGCCGTGCCAATTATGCTTGGTGCGGGGTTGTTTACCGCTGTGGATTTGGTCAAGGAACCGTCGGTCTTACAGGCGGGGCCGCAGTTGCTAATTGGCGTGGTGGTCTCTGCTGCGGTGGGGATGGCCGCCATTCATTGGCTCTTGAACTACCTACGCAAACGCTCGCTGCTGATCTTTGCCGTCTACTGTATTGCGGTGGCCACGCTGGGCCTGATCTGGGCTAGCGTTCGGTAATACAAGACCGGACTACATGCAACGCCGCTATTCTGGCTGCGCAACCTCTTCTGTAAACTTCCCTATCTTGACCCGTTCGACCGTGCCGCCGTATTCTGCGGCGTTCGTAGTGACCGGATTGGTCTGACTGAGCGCCTCTAGGCGTAAGCCACTAGTATTCAGCGCTGGATGCCCTGTTGAGCGCAGCGCCTTGAGCCGTTGCCAGACGGCTTTTTTCTTACGCACCTGATGCGGCTGGAACACGTCCATGTCACGCGGGGTGAGTTCTTTATC
>JAHDBW010000089.1 GCA_020630175.1 Anaerolineales bacterium | reverse complement strand
CCAACTGCCAACTGCCAACTGCCAACTGCCAACTGCCAACTGCCAACTGCCAACGCTAATTTTTCAATTGAGAATTGACAATTGGCAGTTTTTTCAATTGAATCAGATTCTGATCACGCCTAGCCGAGCCGCTTTTACTGCGGCTTCGGTGCGGTTGTGCGCGTCTAGCTTTTGCATGATGGCGTTTAGATGAAATTTGACGGTGTTCTGGCTAATGTAGAGCTGTTCGGCGATGGCTTTGTTGGGTTGGCCTTCAGCAATAAGGTGCAACACATCTAGCTCACGTTCTGTGAGCGGGTCTGGCAAGTCTGTGTTGGAACTGGTTTCAGTTGCCAACTGTGCCACATAGGTTGGATCAAGCACCACAAGGCCATGCAGCACAGCATCAAGTGCAGCCGCAATCTGTTCCGGCGTGGCAGTGCGTGCCAGCACTCCGCTGATGTTTTGCGCAATAGCTTGCACTGCACCATCTTCATCGGTAACAAGCGCCACAATGGGCGGCAGGTCTTCTATATCTAAGGCGGGCAATTGCGCATCCCAGCCCACGTCCCACACAATGGCATCTGGATCGTAGGTGTCAACGGCGGCCTCTAAATCGGCTTGCCCAGTCTGCCCCAACACCGTTAGCGACTCTACCGCAGCCAATAACGCCGCTAACCCGGCGCGGGCTAACGGATCATTTGCCACGATTAGTATTGCAATTGAGGAGTCCATTGGGTTGAGTGTAGCAGCAGCGTATTGGATAAACATTTGCACACACAGCTTTTATAATCAAGGCATGATCGACCATATTCCCTTGCTGCACCAAACCTTAGCAATTGCCCAGTCTGCCCGCGCAAATGGCAATCATCCATTTGGGGCGTTATTGGCCGATGCCAGCGGTAACGTTGTGCTCACCGCTGAAAATGCTGTCATCACAACGGCAGACCTCACTGCGCATGCCGAATTAGCACTTGTACGGTTAGCCGCGCAACAATTCAGCAAAGACCAACTCCAAACTTATACGCTATACACCAGCACAGAACCCTGCCCGATGTGCAGCGGCGCAATTTTTTGGAGCGGCATCGCGCACGTGGTTTACGCCTTAGGCCAACCGGCCTTTTATGCATATTTAGGGACAACACCAGGCGACGGCAGTTTGGCTCTTAGTTGCCGCGCTGTGCTCAAGCATGGTCGCCCAATTGTTACCGTCAGCGGACCGTTTATAGAAAAGGATGCACTGCGCGTTCACGCTGGGTTTTGGTAAAAAGCCCCTACCTCTAAGCGCGCACCCACTTTATACTTGTAGTACTGTGGAAACATCAACGCCAGCCCCCATTTCTAATCTGTCTAATCAGCGCGCAATTCTGACCGCAAATACAGTCATCGCGCAGCTTTTACTGCGCAACTTAGATTGGCGCGACGCATTAGATGAGGTTCTGCAGCACCTAGGTCTGGCGTCTGGTGTTGACCGCGCCTATATCCATCAGCAAATACCGCATGGTGACGATGATTTTTTGATTCGCTTAGTTGGTCAATGGACTGCGACGCACGGAGATGATTACGAGCAGGTCTCGTTTTTACTGAGTGAAACACCCTTTGCCGATTGGGTAACAATCTACGCCCAGAACCAACCCATCGCCACGCCGGTTGCAGACTTACCGCCAGCGCAGCGGCAGTCATATGAAGCGTCTGGCGTGAAGTCATTTGCTTCGCTACCGATCTGGGTAAACGGTCAACTTTGGGGCGTTATTGGCCTGAACGACAACCAAACCGTGCGCACTTGGGATGCCGGCGAGATTGAAAATCTAATGTTTACGGTCGCGATGCTCAGTGCCGCGATTGAATACGAACAACTCCAAAAGAAGTTAGAAAAAAGCGCCCAACTCAAAACCTTCGGGCACCTTTCCGCCAGTATTGCGCATGATTTCAAAAACATTCTCGCCACCGTGCAAATGCACGCAGCAGAGTTAGCCCACCATACGGTTCTGTCTGAAAAAGGACAAACGTATCTAGATCGGATTCAGCTTGCCGCAGATAGAGGCACAGACCTAACAGCGCAAATTCTAAATTTGGCAAGTGGCAATACTGGCGATGGCACAACCGCACGCATCGATATTCATGCTTTGATCATGGACAATGTGCAATTGTTGCAGCCAATCCCTAGTAAAAAGATCAAGCTGACCCCTTTGCTCTTCGCCACAGAAACAACGATCAAGGGCGTTGCAACGCGTTTGCAACAGGTCTTTATGAATCTCATGATCAACGCCATTGAAGCAATGGATGCTGACGGCGGAACCCTTTCCATTAGCACGCATAATGTAGTTGAGGTTCAGCCTGCTAGCGATATATTTGACACTGATACGCTGCTGGTCATTGTGCTTGAAGATGATGGCCCCGGCATGCCACGCGCCGTACAACAAAAAATATTTGAGCCGTTTTTTACAACAAAATCCACCGGACACGGCTTAGGCCTTTCTGCAACGCGCGGGTTTGTATTAGATAATAATGGTTCAATTTCAGTCCAAAGCACGCTCGGTAAGGGCACGCGCTTCACATTGAAGTTCCCTGTTTACACGTCCTAAACGTCCCCTCTTATACTTTTTTCAACCTAAAAAAACAAAGCCGATTACAACACATTCTGCTGTAATCGGCTTTTCTTTTTAAAACACGATCAGTTGCAACAATTTACTGCTAATTTTTCGTATTCCCCAATCCACATTGCAACACAAGGACCTGCGGAGTCCTTTTATAAGACATCTCAAAAACCCCATTACCTTTAGCCTACCGCCGTAACCAAAACCAAGAGACTATAACCGTAATCATACTTGATTGAAATGCGATTTATATTGAATTCTCACGCTGTGTAAGCGACCCTTATTGCACACAATTGTAACCAAACTAAATACCCCGTACAGGTAAAGGATCCACAATGAAATATAGTCTCGTTCGCCTCAGAAAGTTTATTCTTAGCAGCTTATTTTTATGGGCTGCAATAGCGTTTACAGCCAGCAACGTTTTTGCTGACGTTGCCGCTATTCCACGCCAAGCCGCCATCACCATCAACACCACAGATGATGAACTCAATAACGATGGTGACTGTTCATTACGTGAAGCAATTGAAGCCGCCAACACCAACGCCGCAGTAGATGCTTGTCCGGCTGGTGAACCCGGCCCTACCATGGATGAGATCAACATCCCTGCTGGGACGTATGGGCTTGCCACAGAATTGGTCATTACCGACCCAGTCCATTTGCGCGGGAATAGCCTAAGCGATACGTTCATTGAAGCCACCGGCAGCAATCGGCTGATTGATTATTCTGGCGCTGGGCCGCTCAACCTGACGATTCAATTCCTTACGCTGCGCAACGGTGATGCTGGCGTCGGCGAAGGTGGTGCAATTCAGATGGTGAACTCTACCGGCGGTGCGACCGGTGGCGGAAGTCTATTGCTCATCACTAGCTCTTTGCTAGACAATAATTCGGCGACAAATGGCGGTGCCATTGCTGCGCGAGATGTCGGGGTAGAAGTAAGCTCCAGCCAGATTGCAAACAACAATGCAGAATTAGGGGGCGCAATATTGGCTGAAGGGAATGGCACCTCTGCCTGGACAGTAGACATTATTGACTCATTTATCAATAACAACACCTCTGTTAGCCGTGGTGGCGGGATCTGGGGCTTTGCCTCTACCTTGTACCTAGAAAATGCTGTTATCGCCAATAATTCGTCCATTCGCGGCGGTGGTATTTATATGGATAGCGGCTCTTCTTTCTTCCCAAATGGCTCACAACTTTCTGGAAACTCTGCCACAGAATTTGGTGGCGCAGTGTATGTTGAAAACCAAAATCAGCTACAGGCAAGCCATACCACGTTCTCTGGCAACACCGCTACGCTGGGTGCAGCTGCAATTTCTGCCGGTGTCAACGGCGCGTTTGATCTGTTTTATGTCACGATTGCAAATAACACCGTCACCACGAATGGCGGGACAAACAGCGCAGGCATTTCGCTGTCTCTTGGTCCTGTCACGGCCACATTGGCAAATATTCGTTACAGCGTCATTGCAGACAATGATTTTGCTGGCACACCGTCAGACTGTCATATCAATCCAGCGCGAGCAATTGACCTGACTTATAGCTTTATTGGCGCAAATGGGAGTTGTAACGCGCTAGTCAATGACGGCAACAGTTCAGTTGGCACGAGCGCGGCACCACTTGATCCACAACTCGGCCCGCTTGCCCTAAATGGCAATACAGAAGGCACCTTTACGCATGAGCCGTTGGCCGCTAGCCCACTGGTTGATGCAATCCCATCTGGCACAACCGGCGCTGCTTGTTCCGGTATCGCAACCGATCAAGACACCCGCTTGCGCCCGCAAGGCCCAGCCTGTGACATCGGTGCCCATGAACGTGCAGTTGCAGTTGGCCCGGCCACAATTACGGTCAATACCACTGAGGATGAACTCATCACAGATGGCGACTGTTCACTTCAAGAAGCCGTTGCAGCGGCCAACACCAATGCAGCAGTCGATGCCTGTACAGCAGGGTCAGCCGGGCTAGACAATATTGTTATTCCACCAGGCAACTATATGTTGCTAAGTGAATTAGAAATCACCGAAGCATTGGCCCTAGATGGGCAAAGCACGCTCGCTGAAGACATCGTGATCCAACCTGTACCGGGCTCGTCTGCATTTTCTTTCTTGCGCTATCAACAAGACGATATTGATTTATCAATCTCGAATATGACCTTCCAAAACGCAGTTGATGCGCCCGCAGTGTTGGTCTTAGATTCACCCAACGGAGTGGATGGCACAGCAACATTCACAAATACGCTATTTCAAGGCAACACGGGGAATTTTCAAGGGGCAGCCATTGCCGGTACCAATGTCAAAGTCGTTGTACAAGACAGTACTTTCAAAAATAACGAAGCTGCTAACGGGCCTGCGATTCGCATCTTGCCGGGTGCGGGCGGCACTTACGGAGCCATTGATATTGAAAACTCCGTATTTGAAGACAACATTGCAACCTCTAGTGTTGCTGGCGGCGGTGGTGGCGCTGTGTTTGCTGGCGTAGACGTTGATGTCGTTGTCCGTCCGCAAAGCGTGTTCAAAAATAACACGACCCCACGAGACGGTGGCGCAATTTATTCCGAATCTGGCAATTTAGAAATTAGCGGCGCAACTCTTGTTGACAACAATGCAAACTTAAATGGTGGAGCAATCTACGCCAACAACAGCGCAGATGTCACTATTGCTAACGTCATCATTACGGGCAATGAAGTCAATCAGGCTGGGGGTGGCGTTTACGTCAGCAACGCTAGCGGATTAGTCTCAATTGATAAAGCTGAAATTTCTCAGAACACAGCGTCCGGCGGTGCTGGGGTGTGGTCAGACTCTGACATTTGGATTACCGATACCACCATATCTAGTAACACTTCTTTTGGGACTGGCGGCGGGATCACGCAATTTGAAAACGACCTAAATCTCATTTTCTCAACTGTAGTCAACAACGTAGCAAACGGTGCAGACGCAGGCCTCTATATTGTCAACGGCGTTGGTTACACCAGCCAAATCGTTTCTTCGGTGATTGCAGACAACACAATTGGTGGCACAACGCCAGATGATTGTAGTGTCGACAATGGCCCCGCAATCATCAACACGTCATATTCATTTATTGGTGCTGATAACTGTGGCGTAACAGATGGTGGCAATAACAACATCAACACCGGCGACTCTGCCGCGTTAGGCCCATTACAAGTCAATCCTGTTACGGGCTTTACGATCAGCACACGCACGCACTTGCCAAGTGGCAATAGTCCACTCGTTGACGCAATTCCAACTGGCAGCGCAGAATGTCCAGCCGCTTTTGGAACGCGCACCGATCAGCGTGGCATTGAGCGTTGGCAAGCGCCAACCGCAAACAACTGTGACATTGGCGCACACGAAGTTCACCCAGACGAATTTGTCATCACTGGTCCCGCCACAATTACGGTCAACACCACGGCTGGTGCAGGCGCTGATGGCCTTTGTTCTCTGGATGAAGCTATTCAAGCTGCCAACACCAATGCAGCCGTTGACGCCTGTAACGCTGGTGGTACCGGCACAGACGACATTGTATTGCCTGCTGACGCTGATTTTGTTCTCGCGGGCACCCTAACAAGCATTAACTCTGCTATTCAAATTACAGGGAATGGCGCTACCATTCGCCGCGATACGGGCGCAGGCGCATTCAACCTGTTCACTAATAATTCTAGCCTCACCATTACCAATGCCATCCTTGCTGATGGTGAAGATCCGAGCGGTGCTGCAATTACCAGCTTAGCCGGTAGCGTCACGCTCAACGGCGGCACGATTATTGAAAATAACGTTGGCGTCGCTGTTTACGGCGATGACACGACCCTAACTGTAGAGGATGTCATCATCCGCAATAACGACGGGGTTGGCATCTACTCTGAAAGCGGCAGCAGCGCCACGCTCAACGATGTGCAAATTACCGGCAATACGGGACGCGGTATTTTCAGTGACGCAATCGTTACGATTACCGGCGACTCTTCCATCTCTAACAACTTAGGCGGTGGTATTCAGGGCAGCACGGTTGTCATTCAGGGTGCAGATATCCTAATTGATGGCAATGGTGGCCCAACCCAAGACATTTCTGGGGCTGGTGTACGCGGGACCGATATCACAATTGAAGGCGCGACCATTAGCAACAATGTTTCTAACACTGGCAGCGGCAGCACTACCGTTGGTGGTGGTGTATCTACGCCAGACGGTGGCGCAACCCAAGTCACCCTAACAGACGTAAAGATAACTGGTAATACCGCCCGCAATGGTGGCGGTGTCTACGTCAGTCGCGCAGACCTAACCATTACCAACAGCCTGATCTCAAATAACACTGCCGCGTTTGTTTCTACAACAACTGGCGGTGGGGTGCGCTTTTTCTCAGACTCTGCCGCAGACAACCTCAGCATTACCGGGACAGAAATTTCATACAACTCGGTTGAAGGTGGCTCAGACAATAAAGGGGGCGGGATCTACCTCAGATCTACAGACATTGGCACTACATTTGATATTGCCAACTCCACCATCTCCAACAACAGCATGACGTCTAACACCGCTCAAGGTGCTGGGATTTACCTCTTTGATAGTGGCAATCTAACGCTAGACTACACAACCGTCGCGAGCAATCAGGCGGGCAGCAACAGTGCCACGCTTGCAAACGGGGGTGGGTTCTACAATGACATTGGCTTTGGGCAAGGCAATATTGAAATCAAGGGCTCGGTCTTTGCCAACAACTTTGCAAACGGCCAGCCAGACGACTGTAGCGGGGCAGCGGTGCCGGGACGCGGTGGCATTTGGGCCACAAACTCCTTCATTGGCGTCAACGATGATTGTCCAATCGGCGTTAGCGATGGGTCAACAATTGGATCAGTTGCTGCACCTGAAAATGCGCAGCTTGGCCCGCTACAAGTCAACCCGCTCAGTGGGCTCACCGTTACCACACGCACGCACATGCCAATTGCGGGCAGTCCGCTAATCAACCGCGTGCCAACTGGCCCAGACTGTGTCAATGGTGACCTAGACCAACGTGGCGCAACCCGGCCACAAGATCCAACCGTTAGTGACAATGCAATCTGTGACATCGGTGCCCATGAAGTTTTCCTAGAAGAATTTGAGCCAAACAACATTGCTTGGACAAATGCGTTGCCAATTCCATTGAACGGCACTGGCGGCGCGGTTACCGGGCAACCAACGCAAGGCACAGTGATCAAGCAAGACGGCGAATCACGCTGGTTCCGCTTTGAAATACAACCCGGCTCGCAAGTTGCGGTCACCCTATCTGGCTTACCAGCCGACTATGACATGGTGGTCTACCGTGACATTTCACAAACCTATTCATCGCTAAACGATCCAGAAGACGCAATCAAGCTTCAAGCCGAATTCGCGCCAGACCTGTTTAGCCCAGACTTGTTCAGCCCAGACTTATTCAGTCCAGATCTGTTTAGCCCAGACTTGTTCAGCCCAGATCTATTCAGTCCAGACCTGTTTAGCCCAGACTTGTTCAGTCCAGATCTATTCAGTCCAGACCTGTTTAGTCCAGACTTGTTCAGCCCAGATTTATTCAGCCCGGACCTGTTCAGCCCAGACTTGTTTAGCCCAGACTTATTCAGTCCTGACCTATTCAGTCCTGATTTGTTCAGCCCAGACCTATTTAGCCAAGACTTTGCGGCGGCGCAAATTGCGGCAATTGCTGGGGCTAACCCACGCGATGGCTTAGCAAATGAAGAAGTCACCCTCAACACATGGGACAACGCTGGCGAATACTATGTCCGCATCCGGGGGCGTGATGGTGCATTTGACGCAACAGATAGCTTCACGCTAAACGTGTCGGTCTTCTCTGAAAATTGTTCAGACTTTGTGCCAACCACCACGGCAACCTCTCTCGTGGCAACTGCCAATGGCTATCAAACGGTCATTGTTTATGACAGCGCCCGCATGAGCGTAGATGTTGACGGTAACCCAACCGTCGACCTAACCGACATGATCGATCACTTGAACCAGCTCGCGTTGGCAACCAACGGGGTGGTGATTGATGTCAATCAAGATGCGCGCGTGGTCGCTGCCCATACCGCTGCTGATGCGGTCGCGCAGTGTGCTTACGGCCGTAACCTTGCCGCAGACTCCATCAAAACGATTATTGATGCCTATCGCGACACAAATCCAATCGAACACGTGGTGCTAATTGGGAATGACGATGTCATGCCGTTCTATCGCGTGGCAGATCAAGCGTTGCTGGCAAACGAATCAAATTACGTGCCACCAGTTGATGATGCAAGCGCTTCACAAGCCGTTCTGCGCAGTGGCTACTTCCTTAGCCAAGACCACTACGGGGCGTCTGAAACGCTCAACATCAAAGGCGTGATCTTGCCATTGCAAGACCTGCCAGTGGGACGCTTGGTTGAAACGCCAGAAAACGTCATTACCGTCATTGATGCCTTCCTAGAAGGCGGCACAACAGACGTCGCGGGGTCACCGCAACGCTTGGTACCAGCCCCAACCAATGCCTTTGTAACCGGCTACGACTTCCTAGATGATGCCGCTGAGGCCGTTTTCTCTGAACTGAGCCAAGGCCTAGGCGACCCAGCAAACGTAACCAGTGTTATTACACCGGGCACAGTTGCCCCTAGTGATGTCAACCCAACCGGCGGGCGCTTTGACGAAGATCCAAACAACATCAAGTCTTGGACGGCAGACGACCTGCGCACAGACCTATTCAGTCAAGACTGGGACATGGTCTACTTGGCCGGTCACTTCAGCGCCTTTAGCGCCCTTGCCGCTGACTATGAAACCCGGTTCTTAGCAACCGAACTCGCTGCATCACCAGTGGATTGGACCAACACCTTGGTCTTCAGCACCGGCTGTCACTCCGGCTATAACACGGTAGATGCGCACGGCGTACTTGGCGTAACCCAAGAGCCAGACTGGGCCGAAGCCTTTGCAGCAGAAGGAGCCACGCTGATTGCGGGGACTGGCTACCAGTATGGTGACTCTGACTTTATTGAATACAACGAACGCTTGTATGAATTGTTCAGCCGCCAACTGCGCACCGGCAACCCTGGCGATGCTATTGCCTATGGCGATGCGCTCATGGAAGCCAAGGG
This sequence comes from Anaerolineales bacterium, assembly GCA_020630175.1. Taxonomy (GTDB): domain Bacteria; phylum Chloroflexota; class Anaerolineae; order Anaerolineales; family UBA6668; genus JAHDIM01. The sequence goes on along the minus strand of JAHDBW010000089.1, from coordinate 4,886 downwards.
CTTGTACTTAGCTGAAACCGTTGAGCTAACGCCTTTACACCTCAAGTCTGTTTTGGAAGTGACCCTATATGGGTTGCCGATGCTGTCGGTTGACATGCCAAGCGGGCGGGCGGACGTGCCAGAGCCAGCCTCACTAGTCGATACAACAACCCCTGCCACCTCAAACCCGGGCGCAACGCTGGGGCTTGAAACAGATGATATCGACTTTACGCTGGCATCAACGCAACAAACCGTCGTTGCCGACTCAACGGACGACAACAATGTTGGCACCACTTTTGCGCTGACCTACTTCGATGGCCGTGAAGGCGTGGTTGCTGAACCCTATCGCCCAGTTGCACCGTTGCAAATTGAGAACGTCTCATTTGGCAACCAAGTGTTACGAGGCGTTGGCTGGCGTGGCGGCACCTACACAGACGTGATCGGCGTTACGCCACTAACCGGCGCGCCAACCACTGAACTGCGCAGCGTGCATGTGCCGTTTGAAGCGTCAGAATTCTTCCCAATTCTGCCGTGGAACGTGAACTATGTTGATGCGCTAGATGGTGGGCTTACCCGGCTTATGACGCTGGGGACACAGTTCCGCTCAGACGATGATCTAAACACAACAACCGGGACCATGCGCCAGATCAACTCACTGAACATGCGCATGTTCTATAACAACAATACAGATCTGACTGATCCCAACATTTACGCCTCACTGCCAGCGTTGGCAGGGCCGCCAAGCATTGGGGATGTTGTCTCAGATGCAGTTGCCAACACTGACGGTAGCCACAGCGTAAGCGTAATGACCCGCGTATTGGGTGACCCAAGCGCTGGGATCCATGAAGTTTGGCTGCTTTGGTACGAAGAAGGCGGCAATACTTGGACGCCAGTTGACTTTATTCAAAGTCCAAACGACTCACGCAATTGGGGCGGGCAGTTCACATTGCCAGCAGGCATCAACCCAGACAACGTCCGCTTCATGCTGCAAGCTGCTAACGGCGTTGGGCTTGTCACCGCAGACACTAACCTTGGCGCTTGGTATCCACTTGTCGCGCCACCACCGGCTGTCCCGATGGCCAGCACGAGTATCAGCATTCCAAATATCGCTGGTAATGTGGAATATGGCACCGAAATCACCGCATCTGTCCAATTGGTAGATGAGATGGGTATCGGCTTGCCAAATCAGCTGATTGAATTTGTCTTTGGGCCGGTTAGCCAATACGGTGTTACTGATGGTGGTGGCACAGCCACCGTGCAGCAGTTGATGCTGGGCGTGCCGGGGCAATATGATTTCGTCGCTTCCTATGCCGGTGATGACACGTACTTGCCTAGCCAAAACGGCTTGCAGTTCAACATTGTCAAACAGCCCACGACGTTTGCAGTGCCGCCAGTTGCTAATTTGACGATTGATGATGTGGATGCAGCTGATCCTGAAACATCAGTTTGGGGTGCAGCCTTGGAAGACTCTGAAGGCCAACGCCTGCGCGAAAAGACCGTCATCTTTGTTGTCACAGACGCCGATGGTATTGCCTACAGCGAATCTGTGATTACCAACAACAACGGTCAGGCTGAGTTAGAAACCCTAAGTCTGCCAGTTGGAACTTACACGATCACCGTCTACTACGGCACGCCGGTGCCAACGTTGTCTGGTGATGTGCTAGACCTCACAGATGATGTATATGGGGGGACAACAGCTACCATTCCACTGACCATTACCATTCTAGATAACGACGGCGATGGCGTGGCAAATGGGGACGACAATTGTGTCAATACTGCCAATTCTGACCAAGCAAACTTGGATGGCGATGACTTCGGTGACGCCTGTGATCCAGATGACGATGGCGACACGTTCGATGATGACCTCGAGCTACGCTGTGGTAGCAATCCGCTTGACGGCACGATCATCCCGACCAATACCGACAATCCAACGTATTTGCCAGATGGTGATCCAGACAACTTCATCACAGATGCAAACGGCACCCAAATTGCGGGCGACCTCATCCCAGACTGTGATGACGACGACGATGACAATGACGGCACCTTAGATGTGGATGACGCCTTCCCTGAAGATGTCAATGAACAGATTGATACTGACGAAGACGGTACCGGCAACAACGCTGATACGGATGACGACGATGACGGTCAGACCGATGCACACGAAATTGCCTGTGGCTCTAATCCATTAGATGTAAACAGTCTCTCACCGGATGCAGATGGCAACAATATCCCAGACTGTGTTGATGATCTGCTGGACAACGACAACGACACCATTCCAAATGGCGTAGACAACTGTCCAAACGTTGCCAATGACTTGCAAGAAGATCTTGACTTAGATGGTCAAGGCGATGCCTGTGATGCAGATATCGATGGCGACGGCTTTGACAATGGCGATGACTGGGCACCGACTGATCCAGCTGAGTGGGCAGATGCTGACGGCGACGAGCTAGGTGACAATGCTGACTTAGATGATGACAACGACGGAATTGAAGACACGGTTGAACTAGATGAAAATTGTGGCCCAACAGATCCGCTAGATGCAAGCAGCCGTCCGCTCAACACAGACAATGCAACTTATCTGGCAGATGATGATCCGAATAACTTTGTGCTGAATTACCTTGATGAACAAATTTTTGGTGACTTCATTCCAGACTGTGTAGATGAAGACGATGATAACGATGGCACGCTAGATGGGGAAGACGCCTTCCCGTTAGACCTCAATGAACAGGTCGATACTGACGGCGATGATATTGGCAACAATGCAGACTTGGACGACGACGATGATGGCATCTCAGACGAAGAAGAAGGCCGCTGTGGCTCAGAACCGTTAGACGCTGGCTCTGTCCCTGGGGATTTAGACAATGACACAATCTTTGACTGTGATGACGATGACATTGATGGGGACAACGTCCTAAATGACGCCGACGCCTGTCCGGCAGATCCGCTGGGCACAGTGGATACCGACGGGGACATGGTCTGTAACTATGAAGATGAAGACGATGACGGCGACAGTGTCTCAGACGTGGATGAAACCAACCCCGCCTGTAATACTAATCCGTTAGATGCGACGAGCGTGCCGCTGAATACCGATAACGAAACCTATGAAATCGACGTAGACGGAAACCCAACCGTGGGTGATCTTGTTCCAAACTGTCTCGACGATGACGATGATGACGATGGTGTGCTAGACGTAGATGATGTCTTCCCGACTGATCCAAATGAAGACACAGACACCGACGGTGACGGCACAGGTGACAATTCAGACCCTGATATCGACGGGGATGGGCAGTCTAATGAAGACGAGCTCACGTGTGGGTCAGACCCATATCTGGCGAGCGACAAATCACCAGATGCCAACAACGATGGTATTCCAGACTGTATCACCAACCTGAACCCGAACATGGTGCGGCGCGGTGACCACAACCATATGTTGATTACGCTGCCAAACGGCAATGTGCTAAACGTGCGCTCTGGTGGCAACTCAATTGCCTTGTTAGATCTGTATTCACTCACTGGGCGGCGCAATGGCGTTGAAGATGGCAACATTGAACTTGCCGCTTTGGAAGCCAACCTAACCAATAAAGTGCACCTGTATATGCACAGCGCTGGTGAGGCCTTTGAAGTTAGCGCTGGTGATGCCAACAATGAACTGATTTTGCTTGCCAATGGCGACGTGCTAGCCATCAACTCGAAGTCAAATGCAGAGTTCAAGAAATATGATCTCTATTCACTGACAGACCGCAACAGCGGCGCAGATGACCAAATTATTGACATCGCAGCCTTGAACGCCAACGTTGGCAATTCACAAAACAATGTGTTCCGCTTTACCCACAGCGGTGGCGAAGCCTTCAGCATCTCTTATGGCGATGCAAACCACATGCTGATCCAGCTAGCCAGTGGTGACGTACTTGTGATCAACACCAATAACAAAGGTAAATTCACGAGCTACGACAAATACGACCTAGACGGTATCCGCCGTGGGGCGAAAGATGGCGTGATTGATGTGGCGGCGCTGGTTGCCAACGTTAGCCAATCCAAAGGCAATGTTTACCGCATCATAGACAGTCGTGGCGATACCTTCACCATGACGCACAGTGATCGCAACAACATGGTTGTACGCCTCACTAACGGCGATGCACTGTTGCTCCACACGGGGCAAAATCAGGCTTTCCATCGTTTTGATCGCTACGGGTTGACTGGCATTACTGCTGGCACCATTGATGGTGTAATTGATATCGCTGAGCTAGAAGCAAATGTAGGCGTTGAGGTGCCGCAACAAGGCCGCGGACGCCGCCATAACAGCCACCGCCCGATTGATATCTTCCGCGTGATCAATTCAAGTGGGGCTCCATTTAGCATCAGCTCTGGGGATCGCACTGACATTACCATCACGCTAGATAATGGCGATGTTCTGTTTGTTGGTGCACAAAATCGCCAACAACTAGATCGCTACGACGAATACTCTACCGCTGGCACAAGCGGCGGCGCTAATGATGGGGTAATTGATGTTGCCGCATTAGAGGCCAATGTAGGCAACTCGCATCGCAATATCTACCGATTTGTGAACTCAAGCGGCCAAGCCTTTATTGGCACCGTTGGTGACGCGAATAACTACTTGCTCTCAGTTGGCAACGGAACGGTCTTGACCATTCAAACCAACAACCGCCAACTGTTGCATAAGTACGACAAATACAGCCTGACCGACCGCAACAGTGGGGTTGTCGATGGCGTGATTGATATCCCAACCTTAGAAGCGAACTTAGGCTCGCCAAAACGCGTGGTTTACCGCTTTGTAAACTAACGCTTACCGCCTGAAGATACAAAAAAGCCGTGGCAGATTGCCACGGCTTTTTTATTTAAAACAGGTCGCTTGGTAGCGCAATGGCTTGCCATTGCAACGCGGTTTC
>JAHDBW010000427.1 GCA_020630175.1 Anaerolineales bacterium | reverse complement strand
AATCCAGCTCATTTGCTGTGCTAAGTCTGCGGGGGATGTTATGAGTTTCATACTGCCAGCGGCTAAAAATGCCAGTGCCAGTAAAACTTGAATTGTCCAGATGACGTATTTCATTTTCAACTCTCTCTAGGTAATAAGGGGTTGATTAGGTCAAGCTCGCTAGCGCGGTGTCTAGTTGCGCTTGAATTTCATCGTTGGTTAGTTGGCCGTTTTGCAGATCAAAGTTGTCATAAAAACTAGGAATTGAAAGGGATGCCTTGACGTCTAAGCCAACGTAAGGCGCTGCGCCTTTGGCGATGCCTAGCGCACTGCCTGCGCCGCCTGGCCCCGGTGATGTTGCTAACAACACGGCTGGCTTGCCTTGATAAACCTGCTGATTGAGACGCGAAGTCCAGTCGAATAGATTTTTGTAAGCGGCGGTAAAGTTGCCATTATGCTCGGCAAAAGAAATTAGCAGCGCGTCTGCTTGGCCGATCTTGTCGTAGAACTGTTGCGCTTGGGCAGGGATGCCGTCTGCTTGTTCGCGGTCTTGGCTATAAATTGGCATTTCATAATCGTTGAGATCAAGAACTTCAACATCATTACCAATGGCTGCGGCAGCAGATGTGACCAAGGCTTTGTTGATGGAGTTGCTGCTATTGCTAGCTGCAAAAGCGAGTATTTTCATGGATGACCCTCTAAAATATTTTCTAAACAACAACTGTTGCTTAGGTTTCGTTTGTTGGTTACAATGCTACTGTTGTGAAGTTGTGACGACAACCAACAACATTGCGTAAGTGCTGACATAAACAACAAAAGGTCAAAAATGTTGCCTAAAGAAAAGAAACTCGATCCGCGCATTGTGCGCACCCGCCGCGATTTGGCAACCTCTATGTGTACCCTGTTGCGCGAAAAACCGTTTAACCAAATTACCGTGCAGGAAATTACAGAACAGGCCATTATCAATCGCGCCACGTTTTACGCGCACTTTGAAGATAAATTTGGCCTGTTGGAATATATGGTGCTGGGTGCATTTCGAGAAAAGCTGGAAAGTAAAACTTCATCTTGCAGCCACTTCAATGCCAATAACTTAGAAATATTGACGTTTGCAACCTGTGAATTTCTTGAAGAATTTAGCAACAAATACAAGCCGCGCATCGGCAGTGACCATCCCCCAATCGAAGGACATATTCAACCGTATATGTACAACCTGCTTTTAGACTGGGTTAAAACGTCTAACGCAGACACTGAAACGGAGTTGTCTGCTGAAACTATTGCGATGACAGCGAGTTGGGCTATTTTTGGCACGGCCCTGCAGTGGTCGCGTGGCAAAAAAGAAGTTTCAGCTAGGGTGCTCACAACACAGTTGCTGGCGTTGCTGACGCCGGGGTTTGCGCCGCTGCTTTGAGCTAGATGCACAGCCGTTGACAGGCTAACGAGTGAAAAAGAGGTGCGTATAAAGTGCCTCTTTTGAGTTAATCGCGCTATGGCTTGCCGCTGTGTTTCCAATCCGCTGTTAACAAAACAAAAATCTCCAACTGCTACAATTTTCCAACGTAATCAACACAACTTATAAAAAAGGATTTCTACTTTATGAACCGTGACACCATGCTCATTGAAGCGGATGAACTGCTGACAAAACTTGGCGACAAAAACTTACGCATTTACGATGCAACGATCCAATTCTCAAGTGAAGACGATGCGCCAACGGCGGCCCAACTGTATGCCCAAGCGCATATTCCGGGGGCGGCATTTTTTGACCATCACGCCTTTGCAGACGCAGACAGTCCTTTTTTCTTGATGGCACCTGCTGCTGATGCGCTCATGGCCCAAGTGGGACAGGTTGGCATTAGCGCCGATAGTGAAGTGGTGGTGTATACCTCTGGCATTTTGCCGTGTGCTACCAGGGCGTGGTGGCTGTTGCGTTATGCGGGTGTAAACAATGTGCGCGTGCTCAACGGCGGTTTGGCGGCTTGGGAGGCTGCTGGCGGCGCAGTTGTAAAGGGTGAAACCACCTATCAGGCGGCAACGTTTACTGGTGAGTTGCGGGCTGAAATGTTTGCAAACAAGGCCGATGTACAAGCGGCAATGGCAGATGGTAATACCTGCACAATCAACGCCTTACCAGCCGAAACTTATGCGGGCGGCCATATTGGCGGCTCTATTAGCAATCCTGTTTCAGCATTTATGGACGCGGGCAAAGCCTTCTTGCCAACGGCTGCACTCGCACCACTTTTAGCAGAAGAAGCCAAGCATGAACGGGTCATTACCTACTGCGGTGGTGGGATTGCCGCAACCGTCAATGCGATGGCGCACCTCATGGCCGGGAACGCAAACGTGGC
>JAHDBW010000426.1 GCA_020630175.1 Anaerolineales bacterium | reverse complement strand
CACATGACACGGATCCGCTTCAAATAGAGGTTGTGCCAATTGAAGACTTGCCAACCATTGCGCGCAAACCAGAGCCGCATCGGCAGGCGTTTTATTGCATCTTCTTTGTAACGGAAGGCAGCGGCACGCATTACATAGACTTTTCCGGCGATACGATTCAGCCCAACACCCTACATTTTGTCGGCCCAGGACAAGTGCACTATTGGGATATTGCCAGCACGATGCGCGGCATTGCCTTACTCTTCGCACCCAGTTTGGCGCTTGAAATTGGCGAACATGGGTTGTTAGATCAGGTCAATTTCTTTCGTACTATCAATGGTGTGTCGTCCCTGCGCCTCACTCAGGCTGATGCGCATTGGGTGCAAGCCACGCTTGCGGCGCTAAGAGACGAGTATGTTACGCATTCATTTGGCCGAACGGCCAGCATTATTGCGTTGGTACAGCTGTTATTAGTCAAAGCCCAACGCTTGGCTGAACAAATAGAAACATCCCCAGAACCTGTTTCTGCTGAGCAACAATTGGCGGCGCGTTATATTCAGTTGGTTGAACAACACGCCATCGAACGCCACAAAGTGGATTGGTATGCAGCCGAATTAGCGGTGACCGTCGGACACCTTAGCAAGAGCATTCAGAACGCATTAGGCACAACAGCCGGCGCACTGTTACGCACTCGCATTGTGTTAGAAGCGAAGCGCTTGCTGGTGCACACGAATGATCCTGTTGCGACCATTGCGAGCCAACTTAACTTTGAAGACCCTAGCTATTTTGGCCGCTTCTTCAAACGCGAGGCGCAGCAAACGCCACGCGCCTTCCGCAAGGAATTCCTAACAAAGTACCAGAACTAACCAACAATTTGACTTCTCTGGCAAGCGCCTGTTGACTATGATTTTGGCATCAATCAATTCAATAGCAACGGAGATAACGCTATGTCAAATAAAGAAAAAGCAGTCGCAATCCTCAACGCCTTGGCCAGTGGTGACACCACCGCCATCGAACAATATGTCAGCGATGAGACCTACATTCAACACAATTTAGCTGCGCCATCTGGCAAACAAGCCTTCTTAGGATTGGTATCAATGCTGGGCGATGACAGCAAAGTTAACGTCGTGCGCGTCTTTGAAGATGGCAACATTGTTGTCACGCACACCGAATACTTCTTGGCAGCCTTTGGCGGCGCACTGGTTGGGTTTGATGTCTTCCGTTTTGAAGACGGCCTACTGGTTGAACACTGGGACAACTTGCAACCAATCGTCACCGAAACCGCATCCGGGCGCAGTCAATTTGATGGCCCAACTGAAGTCACTGACTTGGACAAAACTGCGGCCAACAAAGCTATCGCACAAGGCTTTGTGGATGATGTACTGATGGGCGCAGCACCAGACAAAATCACCGACTATGTTTCAACAGAAATCTATCATCAACACAACCCAGCCGTGGGGGATGGATTGGCAGCCTTAGGGTCCGCAATGCAAGCCATGGCTGAAGCCGGTACGCCAATGATTTACACAAAAAATCACATGTTGGTTGGCGAAGGCAACTTTGTCCTGACCGTATCTGAAGGGCAATTCTTGGGAGAACACGTGGCATTCTTTGACTTGCTACGCATTGAAAACGGGCTAATTGTGGAACATTGGGACGTTGTGCAAAACATTCCAGCGCGCGCAGATTGGCAGAATGACAACGGCAAGTTCTAAGTAACGCCCTACGCTTGTAAATAAAAAACGCTCCAGAGTATGGAGCGTTTTTTGTTTAAGTTAGTTTACAGTCGATCAGCTGCGGCAAAAGCGTTTTACGTATCATCCGCTACGTCATCCTCGACTTCAGGTTTCCGGCGTTCATCGAGCGCGATGCAGTTGCGATAGATTTCTTCTAGCACGCTGTCAAAGTCTTTCATGACCGCTTGCCCACGAATGAGCAGGCGCGTATAGCCTTCTTTTTCGTAGGCGCGTTGTTTGCGCCAGTTTTCTTCGAGCTTGCCCTGTTCGGTGCTTTGTTCGATATCGATCGCAAGCTTGATTTTGAGGCACACAAAGTCCGCCACAAATGGCCCAATCGGGTGCCCAGTGCGGAACCGATACCCAACGAGTTGCTTGCCACGCAAAGCGCCCCATAGTTTGGAAACAGGTCCTTTTTTATGCTTGCGCGTTTTCTTTGAATCGTGCCGTTGGGGGGCGTTGGGTTTCTTCGACATTAGGTCTCTAAGTTGCTTTCTAAATGCAGGTAACCGAATTGTGGCCTGCGCGGCATCTTTATATCATTCAATTGGCGTTTGGGGAAATGGGGGCAGAGTTATTGGCCGCTGACGAGCGCTGAGAACGCGGATG
>JAHDBW010000425.1 GCA_020630175.1 Anaerolineales bacterium | reverse complement strand
TACAAGTGCGCTTAGATCCGCATGATCCCTCCGTTGCAGAAGACTTGTTTGCCTTCTTTTTCTACGGCTCGCTGGCCGCGTTAGTTTTTTCATTTTTGCCGCTAATTGAATTTGAGGTTGCCCCAACCGTCGCCGACTGGCTAGGGTTTGCACCGTGGTTGCTGTTGGTTTCGGTGGGCTTTCTGATTCCGGTGATGTGGGGCATTTACTGGGGCTCGCGCCGCGTTGATCCCGGTCGGTTGGGGATTTTGTTACAGCTCGAAGCCTTGGTTGGCATTGGCAGCGCGGCCTTGTTTGCCGGAGAGCCGTTTGGCTGGACGCAGGCCTTGGGGGCAGCGTTGGTGATCAGTGCGGGTTTCTTAGAAGTGATTGGGAATCGGTGAGGAATTGGCAACGGGCAATTCTCAACAGCCAATTTTCAATGGGTGCGAATTGCCTGCATAAGTAACAGTTTGGATAATTTGTTGTTTAGGCGACAGTTGTTTGGGATTGTTGGTTGTGAGTAGGGCTCTTGGCGTTTAATATCTTTGCATGGCAATTGTCTCAAAACGGGCGATATGCATTACAACATAGGAAGTAGTTATGGAAATTGGAATTGATAGCTTTGCCGCAACGGAGTTACATCCGCAGCACACCACAACGGCGGCACAAAGTGCTACTGCGATGGGCGATCTGCTGGCGCGGATGGAATATGCCGACCAAGTGGGCTTAGACGTATTTGGGATTGGCGAACACTATCGCAAGGAATTCTTAGATTCAGCCCCAGCGTTGATTTTGGCCGCCGCCGCTGCGCGCACGAAGCGCATCAAACTGACCAGTGCTGTGACTGTGTTGAGCGCGGCCGATCCCGTGCGGGCCTTCCAAAACTACGCCACGCTAGATCTGATTTCTAACGGGCGCGCCGAAATGGTGGTGGGTCGCGGCTCGTTTACCGAATCGTTTCCGCTGTTTGGGCTCAACTTCCACGACTACGACGCACTCTTTACTGAAAAGCTAGATCTGCTGCTAAAAATTCGCGAGACCGAAGTGATCAGTTGGCGCGGCAAGTTCCGGCCAGAGCTGCGCAAGCAAGCGGTGTATCCACGTCCGTTACAGCCCAAGCTGCCGATCTGGCTAGGCGTGGGCGGCACACCGGCTTCGTTTGCGCGGGCTGGCACCTTAGGCTTGCCGTTGATGGTGGCGGTGATTGGTGGTGAAACGCACCGTTTCCGCCCATTGATTGATCTGTACTGGGATGCCGCAGCCAAAGCTGGACACGCAAAAGAAGATCTGCGCGTGGGGCTGCATTCGCTCGGGTATGTGGGCAAAGACTCTAAAACCGCGCGGGATACATACTATCCGGGCTATGCCAAAACGTTCACTCGCATTGGGCGGGAACGCGGCTGGCCACCCGTTCGGCGTGATCATTTTGACGCCCAAGCTGGGCGCAAAGGCGCGTTCTTATTGGGTAGCCCGGAAGAAGTGGCTGAAAAAATCCTACGGCACAGCGAAGCGCTCGGCGGCATTGCCCGCGTCACGTTCCAAATGGACAATGCTGGGCTAAGTCATGCCCAATTGTTAGAGTCCATTGCGCTGATTGGGGAAGAAGTGTCGCCATTGGTGAATGGGAAGAAATAATCTTTTGCTCCAAAAGACCATGTAGAGGCGGCCATTCACTGGCGACTCGGCGACTCTTACATCAGATAGAAGCCTGCTGCTGAATGTCCAATCTCCACAGGATGCATCTGAAAACGGCAGTTGCGTTTTTGTATTCCTATTTCTTGGGTCGTTGAGGCGGCCATAAAGGCGCGCCGCTACATGTCTTGAAGCGTAACGGTTAGCTGTTGGCGGGTGCGTGCACATGTTGCCAATAGTGGCGCATCATTTGGATATGCCCAACGTGGGTGGCGGTGTGCTCAACGGCATGTTGTAAACACCAGCTGACAGCGCGTGGCGTATCGGCCAATGGTGATGTGCGCATGACGGTTAGATCTTCAATCGAAAGTGTGCTGAGCGCTGCTTCAACGGCGGCTAACCCTGCATCTAGGTGGGCTTTGAGCGCCACCCTAGTGAGCCCCTTTACCTCAAACTCCAGCGACCGCACGCGGTCAGAGTCATTGCCAGCGGCCATGTGGCATGTCCAATATTGTTCAGCACCTAGCAGATGAATCACTAGCACCGCAATCGAAGTCATATCTTCGGCGGGTGTCCAGTCAAAGGCTTCATCTGGCAAGCGATCTAATTCTGTGTGAACCTCGTTATGAAGAAACGTCAGCCGTTCTGCAATATCAATAAATAGTTGATGCATAAAATGCTCCTGTAGTAGGGGGTGAATTCTGCTTATGATAGCGCGTTTGGA
>JAHDBW010000088.1 GCA_020630175.1 Anaerolineales bacterium | reverse complement strand
AACTAGCCTGACGGCTTTAGCCTCAGGCGGACTAATCCATCGGCTTCGGCACCGAAAAGCTAAACGTCGTCCCCTCATCAATCACAGACGACATTTCAATCTCGCCGCCGAGGGCGTCGAGCGACTTCTTGATAATCGCAAGGCCCATGCCGGTGCCGGGGAACTCTGTTTCGGCGTGCAGGCGTTCAAACACGCCAAACACGCGGTCCCGTTGCGATTCTGGAATGCCAATGCCGTTATCAATCACGTAAAACTGCCACACAAAATCGCCTTCCATCACGCGAATCTCAACCTGTGGTTTGCGGGTGGCCGGAACAAACTTAACGGCGTTAGAGAGCAAGTTCGTCATAATTTGGCGGAACAAAATCTCATTTGTGAAGATAATGAACTCATGCGTTGGCAATTTGATCTCCGCATCCGCATGGCCGGGGAGTGATTTGATAAGCTGCTTCAACACCGCGTTGACCTCAACCTCATCGCTAAGCGTATTGGTCTTGCCAATGCGGGCGTACTGCAACAGATCGGTAATCAGCTGATCCATTTGCGCGGCATTATCGCGGATGGTGCTGAGGTAGTCACCAGCTTTTTCATCTAGCGCTTCGGCATAGTCTTCTTCTAAGAAGCGGGCGTGGTTCACAATGCCCCGCAGTGGGGCGCGTAAATCGTGCGAGACTACAGACACAAACTCTTCCAACTCTTTGTTGGTCAGTTCCAATTCCGCCGCGCGGTTTTCCAACTGCTGGTGCATGTGCTTGGTTTGCTGCGCCACCAACGCTTCAACTTGCGATGGGTCTGCCGTTAGTAAACGCGCAAAGGCACAGCTAGACACGCCATCCTCATGTAAAAAGGAATTTGTGGTGAGCGCAATCTTAAGCGCGTCTTCAGCAGCCGTTATAAGATCCACTTCCATCGTAACGCTGCCATAATCGTAAACAAGCTGCTGCCACTCGGGTAAGTTACCCTGCTTGCTTAGCTCTGGGATCAGGTCAAAAATGCTGCGCTGCGCCAGTTCTTTGGCAGAGTAGCCGCTCATCTCAGCGGCGGTCTGATTGGTGTATGTAATGTGGCCTTTGTTATCAAAGATAAACATCGCCTGCCCGCTAGACTCAATTGCCGCTGCAATAATAGGCAGTAACGGTTGACCAAATGTATCCGGCCCCGGAATAGCACGTGGAATAATATAAGGGCGATTAGTGGTGGCTGAGTCTTGCATAAAGTGAGACGACAATCGGTTTTAATAGTGAGTATGTAACAGTTTCTACAACGGTAAAAATACGCAATCCTAGCGAAACTACACCGAATTGGCTATATACATGGGCGTAGGTTTAGCGCTTTGATAAACTGTTGTGGCTTGAAAGTTAGGATTTACTAACTTGTTTGCATTTATTATATGCGAATCAACTCTATTTCTTACAATCAATTTTGAGGAACATCCTTTGCGAAAACAAAATGCCAAATTGACTTGGCTGATCCTTATTCTAGTTGGCGTAATCTGGCAAGTGGCCGCTGTTAATCGGCAGTCGGTCATTATCGAACGCGATGAAGTCGTTTTTGACTTCCCCAATGAAATCAACTTCAGTGTACAAGCTGCAAGTGATGTGCCGATCACGCGCGTGGAGCTAGAGTACGGCCTAGACGTCAACGCGTGCGCTACAGATACAACCCGCGTTGTGCCAGACAACATTGAATTCGGCACAACAGTGAGCGCGAATTGGACCTGGAACATGCGCCGGTCTGGCTCACTGCCGCCGGGCGCGCGCTTGTGGTATCGCTGGCGCATTACAGATGAAGCTGGCGATACATTTATCAGTGAACAGACGTGGCTAACCTGGCTAGATTCTGAACACGACTGGCGCACCGTCTCTTCGGATAATCTGTTTATCCACTGGTACGAAGGCGATGAAGCCTTTGCCAACGCGTTGCTCGGTGCAGGGATCGAATCGCAAGCGCGAATTGAACAAGATATCGGTGCCGAACAAACCAAGGATGTCAATCTATATATCTACGGCAGCACCGACGATCTGCGCGATGCTATCCTGTTTGAGCCGGGCTGGACGGGTGGCTTGGCGTATTCCAACTCTAATATTGTGTTGATTGGGGTTAGCACCAGCAATTTGGATTGGGGCTTGGCAACCGTCGCACACGAATTAGCGCATGTGATTATTGGCAATTCGCTAGATAGCTGCTACGCCTCTGTGCCCACGTGGCTAAATGAAGGGCTAGCCGTTTACGCTGAAGGCCCGCTTGATCCCGGTTCGGCCGCAATCTTACAAAACGCAATTGATGATAACTCTGTCTATTCGGTGCCAGCGCTCAGTGAAGGGTTCTCAGAACATCCGGGGCGGGCGCAAGTGTCTTATGCGCAATCCTATAGCCTGACGGCTTACTTGATTGAAACCTACGGGCAAGAGAAGATGCGCACATTGCTGCGCCAATTTGATGAAGGCTACCGCTACCGCGCTGCAATCGAGAACACCTACGGCATCACCATTGCTGAATTTGAACGCGATTGGCGGGCTTGGGTGGGTGCCGCGCCGCAACCTGTGCCCACAGAAGTCGCCGTTGTTGCCACGGTGTACCCGACCTTCGCCCCATATTCCGGCCAGACGGTGTCTGCAACGGTCACGCCGTTACCAACTCCGCAGGGCGGCCTTCCGGCATCCGCGTCCAATGACACGCCTCCATTTTGGCAAACAATTATGCTAAACCTGCCGTGGCTAGGGCTCATTTGCCTGTGCCTGATGACAGCATCGATTGTGATTGTGATCCCGATTGTGCTGGTGCTGCGCCGCAAAGCTAACCCAAACAGCGCCGCCCCAACGGTTATCAATCATGAAGGTGATCACAATGCGTAAGGGCTTTTCTATGTTTCACGTCCGATTGAGTAGCTTGCTCATCTGTTTTGCGCTGCTAAGCGGGGCCTGCGCTGGGGTAACAACCCTTATTGAAGGCGACCCAACCGCAACGCCCACCCAATTACCGCCAACGGCCGCTGCCACAACAGATGTTGAGCGTCCGCTCGAAGCGCCGTCAGCTGCAGCGATTGCACAATACTTGGTGCGCGTGCAGCCGCCAGAACATGCCATGTCAGTGGCAATTCCGGGGGGCTGGCAGGCCACATATGGCGCGGCAGATGCCGCGACTGTGGTTACCGCAACGGCACCAGATGGCAACGCGGCGTTTGTTATCAATCAAAAAGGCCGCAGCTATCGGTTTGATTGGCTAACCGCTCCTGCGGAAAACGCCGCTGATATTGAAGCCGCCGTGAGTGACAGTATCCTGATTGAGCCAACTGATATCCCGCGCTATGACCGCGCCAATACGCTGGTGTATTCCTCCGGTGAACCGCAAACGCTAGATCCAGCGCTGACGCACGCGGGTGGCGGCGGCATCATCGGCGATATTTTTAGCGGGCTAGTGGTGATGGACCCTGATTTGCAGGTGCGGCCAGCCTTGGCCGCAGACTGGGATATCAGCGCCGATGGCTTGACCTACACCTTCTATCTGCGTCCAGAGGCGCGTTTCCACAACGGGCGTGCCGTCACTGCGTTTGACGTGCTGTATAGCTGGGAACGGGCGGCTTCCCCCGCGCTTGAATCGCAAACGGTGCTTACTTACCTTGATGATATCCAAGGGCTAACCGATTACCATTTTGGCACTGCCGACCAGATCAGTGGGTTAACGGTTATCGACATGCACACCATCGCAGTCACGCTAGATGCGCCGAAGCCTTATTTCTTAGCCAAGCTCACCTATCCCACGTCTTGGATTGTGGATCAATACAATGTCACGCAGCCAGATTGGGAATTGCAACCCAATGGCACGGGGCCGTTCCGGCAGAAAACGCATATTGTGGATAGCGTCTTGATCTTAGAACGCAATCCGCATTATTACGCCGCGCCCGCCCGGTTAGATGCGCTGGTCTATCTGATGTATGCGGGCTATGCTGGGCGCTTGTATCAAAATGACGAAGTAGACTTCACGTATATTAGCGACACGCAAGTTGAGCGCGCCACCGATGCCAATGATCTGTTATTCGGCGGCGTCTATGCCTACACTGGCCTATGCACCAGCTATCTCACGCTCAACACAACGCTTGCCCCGTTAGATGATGTAAACGTGCGTCAGGCGCTGGCCCATGCAATTGACTACGATCTGTTGCACGAAGCCATTTTTGATAATGAATCGGCCCGGCCACGTGGCATTATTCCACCCGGTATTGCTGGTGCAACGGATACCGTGACCCCGCCGAGTTATGACCCCGATCGCGCTCGGGAACTATTGGCAACCTCAGCCTATGCCGATAATATGCCCGCGCTGATCTGGACAATTGGCAGTGGTAGCGGGTCGGTCAATGGCTTAGCGGCGCTGCTGGCCGATATGTGGCAAAGAGAGCTGGGCATTGAAGTGCAGTTCGCGGGCTATGATTGGCAAGACCTTTCTCTAGAAGTAGACGCGGGCAATTACGACCATATCCTCAGTGAAGGGTGGTGTGCAGATTATCCAGACCCAGAGAACTTCTTAGATGTGCTGTTCCACTCTAGCCGACCGCGTAACCATGCGCATTATCAAAATGAAGCGTTTGATGGCTATCTGGAGCAAGCGCGCATTGAGCAAGATATCCCAACGCGGCTGGCGCTGTATGCGCAGGCGGAGCAACAATTGCTAAATGATGTGCCAGCCATTGTGGTTAGCCATTCAGCCCCGTCCTACATCGTTTGGAAGCCTTACGTGCGCGGGTTTACGGCAACCCCAATTGGCGTGCCGCAAAATCACCTCATCTGGATTGAACGTTAGCGTGAATCAAAAAGGGCGTTACCTGACAGTGTCGGTAACGCCCTTTTTTGTTGAAATTTATAACCGCTAGCGCAGCCCTAATAGCTGGGGACTTTGAAGTCCGCCCCCAAAATCAATTCAACATCAATTTCAGTGTCATCAGCCGAGCCGGTAAAGACGTTGCCCCGGTTGAGTTGGAATTTATCCAGCATCCAAGCAACGGTATACGGCCGGCCAGTGTAGTCTGTTAGCACAGAGGCCGTGTAGCCGCCGTGATCTGCATTGCCCACCGTGACAACATTGAAGCCCTTTGCGGTGAGGTAATCGGCAGCTTCAGTCGCGAGCCCTTCTTGACCAGACCCGTTCAGCACCGCAATCGCCGCGCCTTCTTCTGGGGCTTTGGTGAGGATTTCCTCTTTGGTGTATTGCGGGCGCGCCGGGATATAAAACAGCTCATCACGCAGTTCGCGGAAGCCAAAAATATCTAAGATGACCACTTGCTGCCCGTCTGGCGTGGTTTCATAGCCCAGAATGTAACTTTGGTTGATCACGTGGCCGCTAATGTTGCTACGGTCAATTTCTGCACTGAGTTGTGCCAGCCCAATAATTTGGTCAATTTGTAAATCGGTATCGTAGCTGCCCGCCAATGCGCGAATGAGCGCTGGCGTGTTGGTAAGCACGGTGCCAATCATGTCGGTGCTGAGCACTTTGTCTCGCACGCCAAAAATAACGTCTTGCTGGCGTTTTGCGCGGTCAAAGTCACTTCCGGCTGTGGCGCGGGTGCGGGCATATTTCAAGGCTTGGCGGCCGTCTAAATGCTGTGGTCCGGCTTCAATATAGAAGGGGTCATAACCGTAGTTGGCGTCTGGATACTTTGGATCATCAATTGTTTGCGGCACGTCAATGTCAATCCCGCCAATTTCATCCACAATGGTCACAAACGCTTCAAAATTGATGCGAATGTAATAATCCACCTCAATCCCAAGGTTGGCTGCAATAGTGTCTTTGGCTAACTGTGGACCCCGCCCCGGCAGTTTGTAAATATCCCCAAGGTAATTTGCATTGTTGATGCGGTACTTACCGAAGTCAGGAATGTCTACGTATAAGTCACGTGGAATAGAAAGCATGCTGGCCGTTTTGCCCACAGGGTCAATCGTGATGACCATGATTGTGTCTGTGCGGTAGCCGTTTTCTTGCTCGTCTTTGCGTTCGTCAATCCCCATCAGCAAAATGGTGACGCGGTCGGTTCCGTTCCAAATTGCGAAATTAGGCAGAATGCCGGCGCCAGCCGTCTCTGGAATGACTTCTGTATCTGATGCGCCGGTGGTGTTTGGCGTAACAATTGGAACGTCTGGATCGTTCCCTTTCGGCGTTTCAGGCAAAACAACCGTTTGGTTGGTTCCCCCTAAGCCACCAACAAAATTCCGTACCCCGCGATACACCAAAAATGCAGCGCCAATCGTCGCAAATAGAAAGAAAATGCCTAAAAGAATTAGAGCCCAGTCGGGTAAAACGACTCGCTTACGGCGACGGCTAGGTGAGGGTGATGGTTGTTTTGTCATTGAAACTAAAACTAAGGATTAGGTGTGTAATTGAACGGAAATCTTCCGTATATACAGCGCAATTTGCGATTATAGCACCGCAAAATCACATTTTTTACATGGTGAATAGACGCTGTAACTCCGTGGGGAGATCGGTTATTTTCTATGTGATTAACGTATGCAAGAGGAGTGCCATCTTGATGGCGGTTAGCTTTCTTCTAGCGCTTCCCATTCTTCGAACTTAGCGTTCAAATCGGCTTGAGCTTGGGTAAATTCATCGCCTAGCGTGCGCATTTTCTCTACGTCTTGTGCAATGCCAGCCTGTTCAATTTGGGTAGTCAGCAATTTGATTTTTGTCTCGAGTGTTTCGATGGCCGCTTCAATTTTGGCGATTTGCTTTGCCCGCTTGCGGGTGTCACTTTGTTGCTTGCGCTGCTGCTTACGATTGACGTTGTAGGTGCTCTCGACGCTTTCTTTTTTCTTGGCAGCTGTTGTGGCAGTGGCGCTATGGCGTTCTAAATACGATTTATAGGAACCGTCAAAGATATTGAGCTTGTTGTTTTCAACCGACCAAATTTGCGTGGCGAGCTTGTCTACCAAGTAGCGGTCATGCGAAACGATGATTAGCGTGCCTTTATAAACATCTAAAACGGTTTCTAAGACTTCTTGCGCAGGAATATCAAGGTGGTTTGTTGGTTCATCAAGGAACAGTAAGTTTGCATCGCTATGCGCCAACTTTGCCAGCGCTAGGCGGCCGCGTTCGCCACCAGAGAGCATGCCAACTTTTTTGTAGACATCATCACCAGTAAACAAGAAGCGTGCTAAATAATCGCGCACTTTGCCGTCTAACAAGCCCGTGACATCCTGAATTTCTTGGAACAACGTCTTTTCAGGGTCAAGGCCTTCATGGGCTTGGGCAAAGTAATCAACTTCTAAATTTGCGCCAAAGCTGAATTCACCTGCTAGCGGCTCCATTTTGCCTAGGAGCGTTTTTACAAATGTTGTCTTGCCGGTGCCGTTTGGCCCAATCAGCGCCGCAATTTCACCACGCAGCAGCAATAAATCTGGCACTGTGAAAAGCGGATCGGAATAGCCAATCACTAACTCTTGCGTTTTTAGCACTTGGTCCCCAGAGCGGAGCCGGGCATTTAGCGAGAACTTGAGCGTTTTACGGTGGCTGAGCGGATCTCTGAGCGCCTTGATGCGGTTGCCAAGCTCTTCAACGCCAATTGGGCGGCCGGTGATCTCAACATCTTGCATCACGCGTGACCACTTTTTGCCTTGCAGCGCTTCAAACCCGGCGGCTTCAATCACTTCCACCTCACGGCTAATCCGGCGCTGCCGCCCTTTGGCTTGCGCAGTAAGCTGGCTAGCCATATGTTTTTTGACAAACTCATACTCTTTGAGCAAGCGGGCCTTTTCGGTTTCGTAAAGGATTTGGCGCTGTTCCCAACGTTCGCCGCGTTGCTTCAAATAGTGGCTGTAGTTACCACGATAGGTTTCAATAACGGCTGGTCCCATTTCCCACACCCGATTGCAAACGCGATCTAAAAAGTAGCGATCATGCGACACAATTAGCGCGCCGCCGTTCCAAGAGTTGAGGCGATTTTCTAGCCATTCAATGGCGGCGATATCAAGATGGTTAGTGGGTTCATCTAGCAGGAGCAAGTCTGGCCCCGCCAGCAGTAAGCGAGCCAAAATTGCCCGCGTGCGCTGGCCGCCTGAAAGTTGCCCAATCGTTAGCGCGTAGTGGTTTTCTGTAAAGCCCAGGCCGCGTAAAGTTTGCTTGATCTGGCTTTCATAGTCATACCCGCCAAGCTGTTCAAAGCGTTCTTGCAGCGGGCCATATTTTTCCAAAGCCGAATCGGCAGTGGCCGGAACCGCCATAGCGGCTTCAAGTTCACGTAACTCTGCTTCCAACGCCATAAGGTTGTTGAACTGCGCAATCATCACTTGCCATAAGGTGTCGGCGTTATCTAGGGTTTCGTCGGTTAGGCCACCTTGCGGTAAATAGCCAATGCGTAACCCGCGATTGCGAAAGATCTGCCCCTCAGACTGCGGCTGTGCCCCGGCTAGAATGGTGACTAGCGTGCTTTTACCAGAGCCATTTGGGCCAACAAGGGCAATCCGAGCGCCATGTTCGATGGCACCAGATAAATTTTGGAAGATGTCTCGGTGGCCGTATGCCTTTCCAAGACCAGTAAACGTAATAATTGACATAAGTATTTTTCAGAAAATCACTAGCCGATTTTCTGGCTGTTACAGCAGTTGCCGGACAAAGTTTACCGGAAAAAAAAAGAGCGGTGCAAATTTGCACCACTCTTTGTGAAATTCATGGTTCTAAATGAGAGGCTAGTTGTTTTGACCTTCAGCGTTCGCGCCTAAACCGGCGACCGTTTCAATTACGCCATCTGGGCGCACGCGCCGAATGCGTTGGTTACCATAGTCCGCAATGTAGACATTCCCGCTGGCATCGACGACAACGCTACGCGGTTCGTTGAGCTGTGCGGATGTTGCCGGACCGCCATCGCCACCATAGCCTGCCGTGCCATTGCCAGCATAGACCGTGCGATTTTGGGCGCCGTCCACGCGGTAAACGCGGTTGCCAACAGAGTCCACAATGAACAAGTCGCCATTTGGGGCCACTGCCATTTCAGCAACGCTGTTGAGTTGATCGGCAAGGCTTTGTGACATACCGCCAATATTAGGGTTGGCAGACGCAACGGCATTTTCAGTTTCGATCTTTTCCAAATCGGCTGGGTTGACATCTGTAATGTTGCCGTCAGCATCAACTTGTTGCACGCGTTCGCCGCCTTGGTCAGCCACATACACGTTGCCATCGGCATCTAAGGCCAAATTCATTGGAAAGCTAAATGGAGAGTCCGCATTTTCAAGGCCAGTGGTAACACCAAGCACATCGCCTTCGTCATCACCAGTCACTGGCACGACAAGATCTTCGGTCTGTTGTTCCAAGGCTTCCATGATGGTTTCATCGGAAAGTTGACCGCCTTCATCAGGGAGTGCAGCGGTGTCTTCCGGGCCAAGTGGGAGGTTACAAGCAATTGCTGGCAATGCCATTGCCAACGAGAAGACAAAAATAGAAGAGAGAGTTCGGATACGCATCATAATACCTTTAACGGCTGCCAACTGGATTTTTCGTGGTTGGCATACCAATTACCATGTTTGAATAGTGCCGTCGCCATACAATAGGGCGATTAGAGCAATACAGATTTTCTAATTAAGACAACTAACAAACAACATGAAAGTGCTGCGCACAAATACGCAACACGGTTTCCTCCGAACGTGCAAATTCAGTGTATCATAAACATATTCGATTCGAGTCATGAGAAATTGGTTCCAACCTTCCCATCGTTTTTTTGCAACGGTACTAATGCTTAGCGCAGCGCTTATTGCCATCATTTTGGTAGTAGTTGCCTTTGTATTGCAGTACGAAGTTGCCCTGAATAAGCCCGTGTTTATTGGGGCGCTGACGGCATACTTAGTGCTATGTGCTCTAGTCATTTTCAATGGCTTGAAGTTCGGTGACGCGCTGGGCGTGACCGGCGCGTTGATGAGCGTATTTGGCTTTGGGCTGATGGTGGGCTTGCTGTTATTTGTGCCAATCAATGCTGGCTCAGTGTGGTTGTTTTTTATTGCAGTGATGTTTGCGATGACAGCAATCAGCATTCCGGTCATGCGCTTTTTAGACCGCCGTTTTGCGAAAACAGAAACAGACGCAAGCATCATTTTGCGACGTTCGTCCGCGGTGGGGATTTTTGCAATGATCCTAACCTGGCTGCAAATCCGCGGCACATTCAATCTGTTCAGTATTGTCTTTGTAGCTGTAGGCGTTGTGCTGTTGGCCTTCTTCTTAGAACTCCGCGAAAGCGCCCGTTGGCGTAACCTCATGAACCGCTAAGGCTGCCCGTGTCAGACACAATCAATACGCTTCTCCGTCAACTGCCGTCAGTTGATCAATTCCTAAGTCAGGCCGCTGTAAAGGCCTTACAGCTTGAATTTGGTGCGCCACTCGTAAAATCCTGCTTGCGGGATGTACTCGCTGATAATCGGCAGCACATTCTGAGTGGAACGCAAACAACAGCGCCCGCTTCTGAAACGCTAATCGCGCAACTTTCCCGCCATTTAGACCGCAAAACGCAGTCTTCCCTGTATCCCATTATCAACGCCACTGGCGTGATTATTCATACGAACTTGGGCCGTGCGCCGCTCTCAGATGCTGCGCAGGCTGCAATGCAAGCCGTCGCGCGTGATTACAACACGCTTGAGTTTGATATGCACACTGGCAAACGCGGCAAGCGCACGCGGCACGCCCAAGCGTTGCTGCAAGAACTTACCGGAGCTGAGGCGGCGCTAATTGTCAATAATTGCGCGTCTGGCCTGATCCTGATTTTGTCTGCGTTGGCAAAACGGAAAGGCGTTGCGATTTCGCGCGGGCAGCTTGTTGAAATTGGCGGCGGTTTCCGCGTGCCAGATATTATGAAGCAGTCTGGCGCGAAGCTGGTAGAAGTGGGCACGACTAATCGCACCCACCTGCGCGATTTTGAAACGGTCTTAGCCGATGAAGCGCATCGCCCTAAAGTCGGCATGTTGCTGCGCGCGCATTCCAGTAATTTTCGCGTGATTGGATTTACAACGCAGCCAACGCTGGCCGAATTAGTAACGCTTGGGCATCAGCACGGCGTGCTGGTTGCCGATGATTTGGGGTCTGGCTCGCTATTGCAAACCGCAGACTTTGGCCTTGCGCCAGAGCCAACGGTGCAAGACAGCATTGCGGCTGGTGTCGATGTGCTTAGTTTTTCTGGTGATAAATTGTTGGGTGGGCCGCAAGCGGGCATCATCCTCGGTAAGAAGGCGGTTGTAGCAAAACTTGCCAAACATCCGCTGACGCGCGCCATCCGACCGGATAAAATTACGCTAGCAGCGCTTACCGCAACGCTGCTGCACTATCTCAAAGGTGAGGCCACGCAACACGTGCCAATCTGGCGCATGATTAGTATGCCGCTGGCAGACCTAACGTCCGTTGCGCAACACTGGCAGCAAGCTTGGGGCGAACGCGCTACCTGCATTGCTGGTGTTTCCACAGTCGGCGGGGGCAGTTTGCCAGAAGAAACGCTGCCAACTACATTAGTTGCGCTCACTGTCCGCAAGCCAGATCGATTTATGAAACAGCTGCGAAGTGAGAAAATTATCGCGCGTATTTTGGATCAGAAGGTTGTTTTTGATCCACGGACGGTAAGCGCAGAACAGATAGACCTTGTCAAAACACGCGTTGGGCAATTGCTGGCAAAGCATCCAGCCTAAGGTTATAAGCTGTACTGAAACGACAGCACACACGGGTTACCTCCTATGAAATCTGATTTAGATCGCCTGATGGCAGAACGCAATTTAGCAGCGTTGCTAGTAACCGGGTCTACCAAACACAACCCCGCTATGTATTACTTGGCGAACGGCGCTGCTGTTGGCGAACATACAATTCTGGTCAAGAAGATGGATCAGGACCCAATTCTGATTGCAATTGGCATGGAACGCGATGAAGCGGCGAAGTCGGGTTTACAGATTTATGAGCGCAAAGATTTTGACTATTCAACCTTAGCGCGCCAAGCGGCGAATCCGGTAGATGCCTCAGCGCGTCTGATCGCCGCGATTTTTGCCAAGCTGCAAATTACGGGGCGCGTAGGGCTTTACGGCCGTGAAGAAGCCAGCACGACGCTCCGTCTGTGCCAAGCGCTAACTGAACACGCACGCACCATTGAAATTGTGGCCGAAACATCCCCTAACGTGATTGAAAGCGCTGGGATGACAAAGTCTGCCGCTGAAATTGCTCGGATCCGCGTCTTAGCAGAAAACGCGCTAACGGTTATTCGTAATACGCGCGACTTTATCGCGAGCCACCGCGCTGAAAATGACGTTGTTGTCAAAGCTGATGGAACACCCCTAACTGTGGGAGATGTCAAAGCCAAAATCCGTATTTGGACGGCTGAAAATAACCTAGAAGATCCGGAAGGCGTCATCTTTGCCATTGGACGCGACTCGGCTGTGCCGCATTCGCATGGGGAAGCGGACTCGGTCATTCGCTTAGGGCAAACCATCGTTTATGATTTCTTTCCTTGTGAAGCTGGCGGTGGTTATTTTTATGACTTCACGCGGACGTGGACGGTGGGCTATGCTACGCCTGAAGCGCAGAAGATCTTTGACGACGTCACAGATGCGTTTGAACTTTCAATGGAAGTGTTACGCGCAAACCAAGCCACGGATTATGCGCAGGGCTTGGTCAATAAACTTTTTGCAGAGCGCGGGCATCCCACAACGGTTACCCATCCGGGCACAAATGAAGGTTACGTCCATTCTTTAGGGCATGGCGTTGGGCTCAGCGTGCATGAAAAACCAATTCTGTCACAGCGTACAAAGGCCTCCAAGATACAACCTGGGGCGTTATTAACAATTGAGCCGGGCTTGTACTATCCTGAACAAGGCATTGGCGTGCGGCTTGAAGATTACGTCTGGGTTAATCCTGAAACGCTAGCATTTGAAACAATTGGCGAATTTGATAAAACCTTTGTAATTGAATTAAAAGGCTAATTATGGCAATCCGAATTCTTGGTATTGAAACCTCATGTGATGAAACAGCAGCGGCGGTTGTAGAAGATGGCCGCACGTTACTGTCTAACGTTATTGCGTCGCAAATTGATGTGCACGCGCAATATGGTGGTGTGTTTCCAGAAGTGGCATCACGGATTCATATTGAAGCGATCCATGAAGTTGTCAAGCAAGCGTTGCTAAAAGCACACGTCACGCTTGATGATATTCATGCAATTGCCGTCACGCGTGGCCCTGGCTTGGCCGGGTCTTTGCTGGTGGGAATGAACGCTGCCAAGGGCATTGCGCTAGGCGCTGGCTTGCCATTGATTGGCGTGAACCATTTAGAAGGCCATATCTACGCTCAGTGGCTCACTGAACACGTCGATGAATTGCGCTTCCCATTGATCGTTTTGCTGGTCTCTGGGGGACATACCGAGCTGATTGTCATGAAAGAGCACCGTGATTATCACCGCTTAGGCGGCACGATTGATGATGCAGTCGGTGAAGCGTTTGACAAAGTGGGGCGCTTACTTGGGTTGCCATATCCGGGTGGCCCGCACATTGAGCAAGCTGCAAAGCAAGGCAACGCCGAAGCGTTTAACTTTCCACGGTCGTGGCTAGAAGGCACTTGGGACTTCTCGTTTAGTGGGTTGAAAACATCCGTATTGCGGGAGATCAAAAAGCGCTACCCAGATTACAACGCAGGGCGTGAACCGGCACCGCGCGGTTTACCAGTGCCAGACTTAGCCGCATCATTTCAAGCTGCCGCGATCGAAGTGTTGATTGAAAAAGCAGTGCAAGCTGCGGAGCAAAATGATGCTGGGCAAATTCTAGTGGCGGGCGGGGTATCGGCCAATAAAGCGTTGAAGCAAGGGCTCATCGACCGTGCAGCCGATAGCGCGACGGTCTATTCGCCACCATTGGCGCTCTGCACAGACAATGCTGCGATGATTGCCGCCGCAGCGTTCCAACATTATGAACCGGGAATTGTGAGCCAATTGGCAAGCGATATTACGCCAACCTGGCCTTTGGGGCCGCTAGCCACCGCGTAAGGCTGTTAGATTTGGGGCACCGTGCTGCCGCTTAGGACGTGGCGCGGTCTGCTGGGGTAATACGCCGCCAGCGATTTGCAATCTGAAAGACTTGCATCGCCGAGGCCATAATTGTATTCACATCCACTTTAGATTCGCCTTCTTCGCGATCCTGAAAGTAAATTGGGACTTCCACTGGCGTGTAGCCTAGCCGCTCCGTCAGACAAGCCATTTCCACTTGAAACGCATAGCTATTAGACTTTACGCGCTGCACGTTTACACCTTGCAAGGTTGCCCGCCGCCAAGCTTTGAATCCGGCAGTTGTGTCTTTGACAGTAATCCCCAGCACTTTTTGCGTCACCTGATTGGCAAACCAACTCAGGAACACGCGCCACCAGCTCCAAGTTTCGTCTAATTCACCATCGCCTACATACCGTGAGCCAATCACCACGTCATAATCAGCCAGCTTTGCTAGCATGCCGGGAATATAGTCTGGCGAGTGAGAGAAATCCGCATCCATTTGCACGATCTGGTCTGCATCGCTTTTTAATGCTTCTGTGAAGCCCGCAACGTACGCGCCACCTAGCCCGGTTTTCTCTTTACGGTGTAAAACTGACACAAAATCTTGATAGAGCAGCTTATAGTCTTCAACAAGTTGCCCGGTGCCATCTGGAGAATTATCATCAACCACAAGCACACGCAAAGCAGGCACGGCCAATTTGCGCAGGGCATCTAGCATGCCAATGATGTTGGCTGCTTCGTTATAGGTAGGAATGACAATTAGTGTTTTCAAAAAAGCTTATCGAGAACGAGTTGATAGAAAAATTTAGAGCCGTTGCCAAA
>JAHDBW010000424.1 GCA_020630175.1 Anaerolineales bacterium | reverse complement strand
GCACTTTCATTGTGTTTTTTGATCTCGCGACAGCGATGTCGCGGCTACATCTATTTTCTGGTTGTGTAATTCACATAAGACGTACTAAATAAAAAGGCCAGTTGCATTTGCCTGCAACTGGCCTTTTGTGTTCTAGCTTAGGAATTCACCACGCATTGGGCTATGGGAAAACTTGGAACGTTGTTGTGGCAGTTTTGCCAGCTTGATCGCTAACTGTCATTGTAAAGACCCCGTGTGAGGTGATGGTGCTGATCCATTCATCGGTGCCTTCTGCTGTGGTGGAGCCAAACTCGCCAAAATTAGCGGTAGACGTCATATCAACCACATTGCCGATACAGTCTGTGGCTGCGCCTGTGCGTTGGGCAGAAAGCGGCGTGCTGGGCGTGAAGCCACTGAGTTGATAGTGCACTTCCCATACACAATCGCTCACTTTTATCACGCTAACAACGCGAACGGTTGGTCCTGCGCCAACGGGCGCGCTTGGCTCCAGCGTGGGCCGCTGATCAAATGGAATAAGCGTTGGCGTAGGGAGTGCCGCGCGCTCATTGATTACTTGATACGTCACAGTACCGGCATTGTTAGCGTCATCTGTGAAAGTGGCCGTAAAAGTGCCGTGTTCTGCGACGGTAACTTTCCATTCAGTTTCGCCGTTCACGTTGGTCTGCGGCCGGTATTGAACGCCAGACGATGTGGAAGTTGCGCCTGTAGCCCCGGCACAGTCGGTTGCGGTGCCGGTTGTTTCTTCAAATAGACCGGAATTTGGCAAGAACCCACTCACCTTGAAATGAATTTCCCATGCACAATTGCCTACCTGTGCGGTACTCACAACAGTAACCTTAGGATTGATGACGAGCGGTGCGGCAGTGGGTTGAACCGCAACTGTTGGCAGCGGCACTGGGGTGGGTAGCACTGCATCGGCAGTGTCTGTTTGCGTTTCTTTTTCCGGTTTAGTGTCAGCAGTGCTCGGTTGCGTTGTTCCCGCGTCTTCTGTGCTGGTTAGGGTCTGGTCTAAGGCTGCGAGCGTGTCTGTTAGGGCGCAGACGCGGATATTATCAAAATAAATAGGCGCTTCGGGCTGTGTATTTTCATCTAGCGTGATTTGGCTTAGTGAAAAACCGCCGCTGAGCGTTTCGGTGTGCGTGAACTGCGCAATTTCTTCACCATCCATATACACAATAGTCTCGCCGTTTAGTGTGCCGATTTCTATCAGGTGCCATTGTTCTGCGTCTTGATAGGCGCGTGTCCGCGTCATGCTTTCATCTGTATAGTCTGTATCGTCCTCATAAAAATAGGTAACATCATAGTTGTACTCTGTATTTAGATAGACAACATACGTGTAATAAAGTGGCCTAAATTGCTCTAACCAGTTGAGCACCACGCCGTCTGCATTTTCAGCTGTAAATTGAATATTGAAGCGCAATATATGATTCGTGAGATCTTGATCAAAATATTCAATCGCGTCATAGCCGGTTTGTTGCATGCTGATTACGCTGTTGCCGGTGCTATCTTCAATGATGTTGTAGGCGTTGCTGAAACTAAGCAGGTCGGTTATTTCAAGCTCAAAATCTTCAAAAAAGACTAACGTTTCATTGGTGTTACATGCGCCAACCGTGGCGGTTTCAACTGGGCTAGCCACTAGTGTGAGCGTGGTCTGATTTGCACCGGGTACAAGCCTGATTTCTGTTGTCGAGGCTGCGTACCCTGAAATCTGAGCAACAATTTCTACGGCATCGGTGAGCGCCAGCGCTTGGATTTGCCCGTTGGCATCAGTGGTGTAAGTTTGTTGGGCAATGCTGATGTCTACATTGGGTAACGGGTCGCCAGACTCATTTACGACAGAAAGCGTCAGCGAGATTTCTTCAACCACTGGGGTTGGCGTTTCTGTTGGGAGCGGTGTGGCAGTTGGCTCGGGTGTGTTGGTGTTGGTCGGGGCCGCAGTCGCGGCGATTGTGGGGTCGGCTTGCGATTGGTCTGACTTTTGCGGGACAGAAACTTGCGCATCCTGTTCTGGACTGTCTGATGGTGTGGAAGCACAGGCACTGCTAAACAGCATGACTGCACACACAGCGGCAAAATGGTTAAGGAATTTCATAAAGTTGTGCGTAAAAATTAATATTTTTTGGTTACAAAGAATTGTTATTTTGAAATGTTTAGTATATCTTAGCCTGACTCTGTGATTTTTTCTAACATAAGTATTAATGCGTTTGCTAAAGAGGAAAGCGTAATTACTTCATGCGCATGTTTTGTTAGGGGAGCCTGTCAATGCGTGTCCGCATTGGGCGAAACTTCACCGAAGCGGAGACGCAAACATTTATGGCGCTGGTGGGGTGCGAAGAGACGTG
>JAHDBW010000423.1 GCA_020630175.1 Anaerolineales bacterium | reverse complement strand
CCTTGTAATTCAGACAAGCCATTTAAAATAAAAACGCCGCAAGTTGCGGCGTTTCATAAACATCAAACTAAGCGTCTCTGCTGGCTAAACCTGCCGCAGATTGCCTGACGGGACTTACGATGCGTCGGCGGCGGCTCCATCGATTTCGGCGATCATTGCTTCGGCTTTTTCTACCAAATCACGATTGCCCATAAAGACAGAAATGCGTTGGTGTAACCCCGTTGGTTCAATATCCCAGACTGGCTCTATGCCAGTTGAAACATACCCACCAGCTTGGCGCACCAAGAAGCCCATCGGGGCCACTTCATAAAGCAAGCGCAATTTACCTTCATCTTTCCCCACTTCTGGTGGATAGAAGAAGATGCCCCCGCTCAGCAATAGGCGGTGAATGTCTGCAATCATTGAGCCAATGTAGCGCATTGACATGTTGTAACTATCGTCTGCCCCAGACATTAGCCAGTCGCTATACGCTTTTACACCCTTAGACCATTTTGGATAGTAGCTCACATTGCTGCTCCAATAGCGCGGCGTTTCAGGCAGTTTGATATTGGGGTGTGACAGCAAGAATTCACCTACGCTGGGGTCAAGCGTAAAGCCATCAACGCCATTGCCTGCACTGTAAACCATCATCGTGCTAGAGCCGTAAACGATGTAACCAGCGGCTACAATGCGGCGCATTGGTTGCAGCGCATCTTCTAACGTGCCCGGCCCAGAGGGCGTGACGCGGCGGAAGATTGTAAAGATGGTGCCTACACTGACGTTATAACTAATGTTAGACGAGCCGTCTAGCGGGTCAAACAGCAGCACGTAGTCACCAATTTCAAATTCTTGTGGAATTGGGATGAGGTGCTCTTCTTCTTCAGACCCCATTGCGCAAAGACGCCCAGTGTGATCATTCAAGCGGAACAACGTGCGGTGGGCATAGATATCTAGCTTCTGGACAGTTTCGCCCTGTACATTCGTATCACCGGTGGCACCGATGATGTCGGCCAGACCGGCACGCGTGGTGCGGCTTGCAATCATTTTCCCAGCGAGCGCAATATCTTGCAGCAGGCCCGTCAGCTGACCAGATGCCCCTGGAAAATGTGATTGCTGATCTTGAATGTGTCGTTCAATCGTTACGATTTTTTCGTCAAAGCGCCAATCTGTCATAGTTATCCCCAATTTTGTAGGTGCCGTTTTATTTAGTGGCGCACCCTAACCCACAACTTGCTTATAAATCTCAATCGTTTCGGCGGCGGTCTTTTGCCAGCTAAATTTCTGTGCTTGCTTCACGCCTTTGGCGCTAAGCTCGCTATGTAGCTCTTCATCGATAGTCAAGCCGATCATCGTTGAGGCAATTTTTCGCGTGTCTTCTAAGTCGGGCAATAAATATGCCGCATCGCCCACCACTTCTGGCAATGACGACTTATCACTGGTGATCACCGGAATCCCACACGCCATTGCTTCCAAAGGCGGCAGGCCAAAGCCTTCATAGCTTGACGGGAAAATTAGCCCAGTTGCACCCTGATATAAGGCGATTTTATCTTCTTCTGCCACGCGCCCAATAAAGCGCACGGTGTCGGTAATATCAAGCTCTTCAGCAAGTGCAGGTAAATCATAGAACATCTTGCCATCAGGAGTCGGCAGTGAGCCTGCAATGACCAATGGGTAAAAGTCCCCAACTGGCCCAGATGCCCATGTCCAAGCGGCCAAAATGCGCTGCACGTTCTTGCGTTTATGAAATCCACCAATGTAGAGAATGTAGTTCTCTGGCAGGTTGTATTTGTCTTTGATGCCCGCCGCTGGGCGTAGCTTTGTGCTCGGCTGATAGTCGTCTGTTACCGCCAAGTACACCGTAGATACGCGCTCGGTTGGAATGTTGAGGTGTTCAATCACATCCAGCCGCGAGCTGTGCGAATCGGTAATCACGTGCGCTGCGCCACGGGTTGCCGCACTGACCAACGAGGTATACATCATCCCCACCGTAGAGCCGCGATGTTCTGGCAGCAGCAGCGGAATAATGTCATGCACAGTTACCACAAACGGCACCTTAGAACGCAACGGCGGCGCCCAATAAGGGATATGGATGAGGTCTGCTCCAATTTTCTTGGCGAAAGTTGGGATTGTGCGTTGCTCAAACTTGACCTTAGCAACGTTGTTACGCCCACCGCCCAACGTGTGGATGGTGACATAGTCAAGCTCAGGAGGCAGATCGGTTGGGATTGTTTCGCCGGGCACAAGCAAGTGAACTTCAATTGATGCATCTACTGCGGGAAAGTTTGCCAGCAGATAACGCAGATATTGACCAGATCCAGTTGCAAGTTGATCGAGGAACCATCCATTGACGGCTAATTTCATACCTGCAGATTATACCCGTT
>JAHDBW010000422.1 GCA_020630175.1 Anaerolineales bacterium | reverse complement strand
TTGCGCGTTACGCAACTTCAATGGTGTGGATCCAACCGTATGGATCTTCCAAGCGCCCGTATTGAATGCCGGTTAGCGTGTCATACAGCTTGGTGGCAACTGGTCCGACGCCGCCACTGCCAACGGTCATGTTTTGACCTTTCCAGCCGAATTTATCGACCGGAGCAATTACCGCCGCAGTGCCCATCCCAAAGGCTTCGGTAACTTCACCCGATTCTAGGCCTTTGATAATGTCGTTGATATCAATGCGTTCTTCACTGATGGTGTAACCCAAGTCTGGGGCCATTTGAATAACAGACTTGCGCGTAATGCCCGGCAAAATGCTGCCAGAAAGCTGCGGTGTGATGATGTGCTTATTGTTCATAACAAAGGCAATATTCATCGCGCCAACTTCTTCTACATACTTGTGTTCAACTGCATCAAGGTACAGCACCTGATGGTAGCCTTTGTCGTACACTTGTTGCGCGACATAGACCGCTGAAGCGTAATTGCCCCCCATCTTGACCTCACCCGTGCCGCCCGGAATTGCGCGTGAGAATTCATCTGAAATATAGACAGAGACCGGATTGAATCCATCTACAAAATACGCGCCACTTGGGCTAGTAATTACAAAGTGCAAGTAGCTGCCGCCCGGCTTTAGGCCAAGTTTAGGCGCAGTTGCAATCATGGTTGGGCGAATATAAAGTGATTCACCGGCCCCACTAGGCACCCACTCATGGTCTAGCGCGACAAGCTTACGAATTGCTTCGAAGTGATGTTCAATATCAACTTCTGGCATTACCGCACGGCGGGCTGATTGATTGAAGCGTTTACAGTTTTCAATGGTGCGGAACAGGTTGATGTTGCCATCAGCGCGGCGATAGGCTTTTGTGCCTTCAAAAAATTCTTGCGCATAATGAAAGACTGACGTTGAAGGATCTAATGAAAACGGGCCATAGGGCTCAATCTTTGCTTCTTCCCAGCCATTTTCTTCTGACCAGCGTTGGGTAAACATGCGGTCGCTAAAAATTTGGCCAAACCCCAACGGCTGCCCCGGCGTAGGCAAGGGTTTGCGTTGGTCTTCACTAAGCGGGTAAACAGTAATGGTCATAGATCCTCCGAAATGACACTTCCAATAAGTAATATCTCTATTATAAATAGCAGTTAGCAATGTTCAATATATAAACGTATCAATATTGAACGCTAGCGTTCTAATATGATACACATTTGCGGTAATATTGAGGATCACTGTAAAAAGAACCAGAGGGGGTTCAGATGGCCGTCAACAGCGTTTCCCATACAATCCGCATTTTAGAGAGCTTAGCCGCCCAACCGAGCCAATCCGTTACAGAATTGAGCCATGCGATTGGCACGCCACGCGCCACGGTCTACCGCCTGTTAGACACGCTGCAAGAGCACGGGATTGTGCTGCGCGATGGCAAGAACTATCGGCTTAGCTTACGCCTGTATTCATTGGGGCTGGCCGCGCTGGGCAGTAAAAACTTACAGGATATTGCCACGCCGCTGCTGCGCAAAATTGTCGATAGCACCAAAGAAAGCGCGCACTGCTCTTTGTTAGATGGTAACCGCGTCAACTACATTGCCAAAGCCGAATCGCCGCAAGCCGTCCGGATGATTTCTTATGTGGGCTGGCGCAGTCCGCTGTATTCTTCGGCCTGTGGCAAGGCTATTCTTTCAGTCGCCACAAACGACTTTGTCGATGATTACCTCAATCAAGAGCGTTTAGAGCACTTTACCCGCTATACCCTCACAACAGAAACGGCGCTGCGCAAAGAATTAGTTGAGGTTCGTAAATTAGGGTACGCCTTAGACCGCGAAGAAACCAGTCTAGGGCTGATGTGTATGGCTGTGCCCATCAAATTACCCAACAAGCAACTGGCGGCATTTTCTATTTCTGGCCCCACCGGCCGTATGAAAGCCCTCAACAAGCGCGATGTAGCGCGTTTACTACAATCAATTGGGCAGCAATTTTTGGCAGAACTTGGCTGAGTATTGTATGTTAACTATAGCGGCCTGAGTACTTTTACGCTCCATCAACACTGGCCGTTTGCAAGACTTCATGACATCTTTATTTACGAAAATTATCACAGGTGATGTGCCGGGCGTTTTTGTCTATCGTGATGACACCGTTGTGGCATTTATGGACATCTTCCCTTTCAATCCGGGCCATGTTTTGGTGGTGCCTCGTCAAGAGGTGGACACCGTGGACCAGCTCGAACCGGCGGTTGCCGCCCATCTGTTTAATGTCACGCAGAAAATCTGCGCCGCTATTCGCCAATCTGATATTCCTGCTGATGCGCTCAAGCTGATCATCAATGACGGCCCCGCCGCCGGCCAAGAGATTCCGCATGTGCATTTACACATCCA
>JAHDBW010000087.1:8878-14985 GCA_020630175.1 Anaerolineales bacterium | reverse complement strand
TCGTCTTCTTCCGCAGTCGGTTCTAGCAAGCGTAGATCCTGGGTTGCAGCTTCAATTTGCTCATTACGCGCTTTATCAAGGTAGGTGCGCGTTTTTGTAACTTCGTTAGACAGCAACGTAACCGTTTCGCCCATGCGCTGTAGCGCTTCGAGCTTGTACGTAGCAATCATGTCCATGCTCTCATAGACGTTGGCAAACGCGCGTTGCAGCGTTTCTACATCTACACTCGCGCTGGTCGCTTGCTTATGCACATTAGCGGTTTGCTCTTTGAGCAGCTTGGATGTACCTTCAATCACACCGGCGGTCGTATCATTCAACGATGAAATCTGATCCATCACCAAACGCTGATTAGACAGTGCCTGCGCAACCATCACGCCTGTGCGTAAGGCCGAGACAGTCGTCGTCGTCGCGCGATCAACACCTTTGATCAGTTCAAGATTGTTCTTGCGGATCATATCTAGCGCCAAGTAACCTTGAATGCTCACGGCCAACTGGGTTAGTAGATCTTGGATCTTTTGGCGTAGATAGAACTGCATTTCTTCACGGACAATGCGTGCTTTGGCGGCGTCTTCTATTTCAATGGCGGCTAAGCGTGTGTCTAGGCGTTGGTCGAGTTGTTTGCCAACGTAGACATACTGTTGCAGGCGCTCCATCACGATCCACAGGTTTTCTTTTTCCTGCTCAATGACGGCGTTGTCTTGGCGCAGAGCATCTTGGCCGCTGTACAGTGACGTGACGATGGCATCCAGTTGGCCCTGAGCCGACTGATATTCGTTCATATAGTCACGCATGCGGTTGGCTACGGTGTTGCGGCCAAACAGACGGCGCGTGACAGATTTACTAGGTTGCTTGGCTGGGTCTAGATCTTCAACGGTGCGGCGTAGGTCCAGCAGTGCTTTAGAGATCTTAGAGTTCTCATCTAAGCCACCAGATTTGAGCGCGCGCACCGGAGCGTCCAACATGCGGTTAGACATGGAGGCTGCATCGCGAATTTCTTTTGAGCCAAGGTTATGAATCGCATCCACTTTTTGGGTGAAGGTGGGCGCGTCTTTTTTTGAGGTCATCACCTGGTCAATAAAATCGGCAACTTGCTTGTCTAATTTGACCTGATCTTCAGGGCTAATTTTGACCATGCCATCGGCGCTTTGCGTGGCGATGGGTTGCACCGTTTTTGGCGGGGTGAGTGGTTCTTGAAATTTTTCAGGCGGGGTCAACGGATCCATAGGCGGTTTTTTCCTTTTTAGTTCGATTTTTGAATGTCTTCATTCTATATAAAAGGTAGTACGCATAACATCCAGAAAAGTTGGATAAATTATAGCCGCAGTCTAAGATTGCGCCTATCGTAGCGTAGGGCGCAACAAAAAGGGCAAAATCTTGACATGCGAATCGTTACAGTGGTATCATTTCTTTCTCGACGCGGGATAGAGCAGAGGCAGCTCGTCGGGCTCATAACCCGGAGGTCGTCGGTTCGAATCCGGCTCCCGCAACTTCCAAAAGGTCTTCTAAAGAAGGCCTTTTTTGATTCTTAACTCTGGTTTTCGCTAAGGGCAGCGTTGAAAAAGCGGTTACATCGTCCAAAATTGAAGTGAGAAAACAAAGGGGAAGAAATGCCAACCGCTATACAGGCGATCGAATATGTTGTAAAACCGTAAAACACCTACGTTGGAAATGATGAATTAGAAC
Organism: Anaerolineales bacterium; assembly: GCA_020630175.1. Taxonomy (GTDB): domain Bacteria; phylum Chloroflexota; class Anaerolineae; order Anaerolineales; family UBA6668; genus JAHDIM01. The sequence continues at coordinate 13,302 of JAHDBW010000087.1, read as the reverse complement.
AAAAATTCATTCTTAAGAATTACGATTCGTGGTCCTAAGATCGGGGGGCAGTTAACGTGTGATGGAAAGTGTAAGCAAGTTTCTAGCCAAGAAACTGCGGCTAAAGGTCAATGAGAGCAAGAGCGTTGTGGATCTAGCAACATAACGTTAGTTCTTGGGGGTCGGCTTTTACTGAAGAAGCCGGATGCGAACCCGCATGTCCGGTGGTGTGGGAGAGGGGAACTAAGCCCCCTATCCCGATTTCCGCCATGATAGGCCAACGAACAACTGCACTTTATAAACGCCCCTGAGCAATAAAGAATGCCCAAGCAATGCTATTGATAATGAGCAAAATAAGACCTTCTTTGCGGGTCAAGCGCCAGTCACTACGCATAAGCCCTACTAGAATGAGGATCTGAAGCGTCAAGTAAACGAGACTCAAATATTCATTGCGTGCCAGAGCTAACGGCGCTGATGTGCTGCTTACTAGTCCGGCGACGCCTAAAACGCCCAAAACATTGAAGATGTTGCTACCCAACAAATTTCCAAATGAAATTTGAGAGCGACCTTGTCGAATGGCAACAATCGAAGTGACTGCTTCTGGCGCTGAAGTTCCTGCGGCCACGACTGTCACTCCGATCGCCCACGGCGAAAGCCCAGCTAGCGTGGCAAGCACCACGGAAGACTCCACCAAGTAGCGTCCGCCCAAGACAATTAACAGCAAGCCGACAAATAACAAAGGGATTGTTTTCCAGTCAAGGTCACCGTCGGGAATATCGTCAGGATCATATTCGCGATTTAGAAAGAGATACAGCAAGTACGCCAGCAAGCCTCCAAACATCAGGCTGCCTTCCCAGCGGACCAAGGTGCCGTCAACCATGAAGACCATTAGCAAAATTGTGCTCATGGCTAAAACGCCACCGTCTCGCAGCACAATTTGACGTGAAGTTTGAATCGCACGGATGCAGACAACCGCCCCCAAGATAAATCCTAGGTTGAAGATATTAGAGCCAACGACATTACCAACAGATATTGCGTTTTGCTGTTGCAGCGTTGCTTGTACCGTGACTGCAAACTCTGGGGCAGAGGTGCCCATCGCGACTATGGTGAGTCCAATGACCATTTCAGAAATGTTGAGGCGGCGTGCAATTTTTGACGCCGCCTCAACGAACCAATCTGCACCGAACCAAAGCGCCAAGACGCTAAGAATAACGATGCCTGTGTTGACCAGCACAGACGTCATATCTTAACCTTCTGCGGTCTTGGCTAGCACGTCTTGCTGTTTGGAGAAGAATATGGGAAACAGTAATGCAAGCACACCCAATGCTAACAGGGTGATTGAAATTGGATCAGACACTAAGTAGGTCCAATCTCCACGACTCAGGCTCAATGCTCGCCGAAGGTTATTTTCCATAATTGGGCCCAAAATTAGGCCTAGGATGACAGGGGGTAATGGTAACTTGACCATGTGTAGCAAGAACCCAATAACCCCAAGAATTGCCATTAGCGTAATATCTAACTTGCTGTTACTAGCTGCGTAAACTGCAATAAAGCTGATCGCGACAATGGCGGGGTACAAGAACCAGTCTGGCACGCGCAGAATTCGGATCCAAATTCCGACTAACGGCAAGTTGAGGATGAGCAGAATGGCATTCCCGACATACATCGATGCGATCAGCCCCCAGAACAATTGTGGATGTTGGCTCATAAACAATGGGCCTGGTTGTAGCCCCAACCCAAGCAATGCACCTAACATTACTGCTGTCGTACCACTCCCCGGAATTCCCAATGTCAATAAGGGAATAAGTGCTCCCGCAACCGCACTGTTATTGGCAGCTTCTGGCGACGCCAGCCCGCGAATGTCATCATTTTCTGCAAACGTTTCTCCCTTGGGGTTGAGCAAGCGGCGTTCAGTTGTATAGGCAATAAAGGATGCGATGGCCGCACCAGCTCCCGGCAAGACCCCAATTAGGAAGCCGATAATGGACCCTCGCAGCATAGACATGAACGACCCCATAAACTCTTTCATGGAGATCATGATGCGACCAATGCTAGCCGTTTCAAGATAGTCATCTTTTTCATTTGCATATGCCAAGCGCAACACTTCATTGATGGCGAAGAATCCAATCACAACGACGACAAACTCTAGACCATCGGACAATTTGAGATTGCCAAAGGTGTAGCGCTCAGTACCGCTCATAACATCTAGCCCAATGACTGACAGCATGAGCCCGATTATGGTCGCAATTAGTCCTTTGATGAGGTTACGTCCAGTAAGGCTGGAGAGGGTGCAAAATGCAAATACGATCAGAGCAAAATACTGAGGCGGTCCAAAGCGAATTGCCCACCGAGACAGCATTGGCGCGAAAAACATCATCGCGATGACAGAAATTGTGCCACCAAAAAATGATCCAATTGCTGAGGTTGCCAATGCTTTCCCAGCCATCCCCATTTTCGCGAGCACATTGCCTTCAAGAGCTGTGATCACCGCCGCTGATGTGCCTGGAACATTCAGTAGACTAGCGCTAATCGCATTCCCGTATTCAGCACCATAGTAAATTGCTGCAAACAAGATGAGCATTGATTCTGCTGGTAATCCTAATGCAAAAGATAACGGGATCAGCACGACAATACCATTGATTGGCCCGACACCTGGGAACATTCCAATGAGCGTTCCGATCATACAGGCAATGACTGCGATTCCAAGGTTGTAGGGGGTCAGCGCAACGGCAAACCCCTCCATGAGTGACAAAAATACATCCATGTAGTTAGCCTCCAAATGCGGCTATTAGTGGTTCGAATACGGTGCCAGTTGGAAGCCCCAATTTCAAAACATAGCTAAACAATACAAAAATGAATATTGAAAATACTGTGCAAGAAATCACCACTTTTAGGGGCGGCCCACCAAAAACCAGTGCGAGGGCAATCATTACAAGTGCCGTTGAGACAAGAAATCCAAGAGGGATAATGAGTTGCGCATAGATGAGGATGCTTGCAATAATGAGCCCCATTTTGACCCACGCGGCGCGTTCTTCTGGCCATTCCCAAATTGGTTCCGGTTTCAGAATCAGTAGGATACTCAAAATAATTAGCAAACTCCCCAAAGTGACTGGGAATGTCTGCGGACCTAAATTGTCACCGATCATGAAGGCTTCCAAGTTGTAGCCTTCCCATACATACCAGATGGCAATTCCAAGCAAAACTAAGCCTGAAACTCTATCTGTAAGAAATTCTTTTTTCATTTTTGTGGTGCTCCTTAGCGCTCTTTAGCAAGTAAAGAGCGCTAATTTAGATGCAACTAGTGGTTAGTCATCGATAAAATTAGAGTGGACGAGCTCTGCCGGCCTAACGACAGGAGGCTGCTCTACGCTTGATTTCAAGATATTGCGACGCTCCAAAATTTCAAGATTTACAATGCAACTAGTTTTAGAGGAGAGAAATCGAAGGGCGCTAACTAGCCTTCGATTAGGCCAAGATCAATGCTCAGCTGACGGAAGTTTTCGACTTGGGTTTCGATCATTGTTTGGAAGTCATCGCCGCCCATCCAGAAGGGGTCTAACCCACCTTGGGTTGCAATGTCTGTCCAAGTGTCAGACGCAGCGGTTGATTCCATGACGTTGATCCAGTAGTTGTATGCGTCATCGCTCATGTTAGGGGGCGCGTAGAAGCCGCGGAATACAATCCATTCTGCATCAATGCCAAGCTCTTTTGCAGTTGGCACATCATCCAATGGAGCAGCCAAACGTTCGTCTGACAGGGTTGCGAGTACCCGTACTTCACCCGCTTCTACCTGACCCAACACCTCAGATGCGTCGCCAGGGAAGACATCAATAAAGCCACCGAGCAAGGACGTCAGTGCTTCACCACCCCCGTCAAATGGGGTGTAATTCAGTGCTAATGGATCGATTCCTAGCGCTTGCGCAAGGACCAGCACTTTCATGTGATCTTGACCACCAACGGCGCTGCCCCCACCAAAGTTCAAAGCAGTCGGATCGGCTTGAATGGCTGCGGCCAGTTCTTCCATGGTTTGGAATTCTGAATCGGCAGCAACGGCTAACACAGCAAAGTCAGCTCCGACCGCGCCTAGCCAACGCACGTCTTCAGCAGTAAAGTCGCCGTATTGGCCTTGCGCGAGACGCAGCGTTGTTGCAGGGCTCGCGGCGACAATCAATTCACTATCGTCTGGGCGTTCAGAAACGACACTGGTGAAGGCAACCCCGCCACCGCCACCGGGCATGTTGGTGACTTTGAAACCAGCTTCAACTGTACCGGTTTCATTCAAGGCTTGTGCAAATGCACGACAGGTAAAGTCCCATCCACCGCCAGGATTTGCAGGTGCGACACACTCGGGTGAATTCGCTTCGTAGTCCGATGCAGAAGCGGAGACTTTGCCTTCGATTAGGCCAAGATCAATGCTCAGCTGACGGAAGTTTTCGACTTGGGTT
>JAHDBW010000087.1:0-8778 GCA_020630175.1 Anaerolineales bacterium | reverse complement strand
GCCTTCGATTAGGCCAAGATCAATGCTCAGCTGACGGAAGTTTTCGACTTGGGTTTCGATCATTGTTTGGAAGTCATCGCCGCCCATCCAGAAGGGGTCTAACCCACCTTGGGTTGCAATGTCTGTCCAAGTGTCAGACGCAGCGGTTGATTCCATGACGTTGATCCAGTAGTTGTATGCGTCATCGCTCATGTTAGGGGGCGCGTAGAAGCCGCGGAATACAATCCATTCTGCATCAATGCCAAGCTCTTTTGCAGTTGGCACATCATCCAATGGAGCAGCCAAACGTTCGTCTGACAGGGTTGCGAGTACCCGTACTTCACCCGCTTCTACCTGACCCAACACCTCAGATGCGTCGCCAGGGAAGACATCAATAAAGCCACCGAGCAAGGACGTCAGTGCTTCACCACCCCCGTCAAATGGGGTGTAATTCAGTGCTAATGGATCGATTCCTAGCGCTTGCGCAAGGACCAGCACTTTCATGTGATCTTGACCACCAACGGCGCTGCCCCCACCAAAGTTCAAAGCAGTCGGATCGGCTTGAATGGCTGCGGCCAGTTCTTCCATGGTTTGGAATTCTGAATCGGCAGCAACGGCTAACACAGCAAAGTCAGCTCCGACCGCGCCTAGCCAACGCACGTCTTCAGCAGTAAAGTCGCCGTATTGGCCTTGCGCGAGACGCAGCGTTGTTGCAGGGCTCGCGGCGACAATCAATTCACTATCGTCTGGGCGTTCAGAAACGACACTGGTGAAGGCAACCCCGCCACCGCCACCGGGCATGTTGGTGACTTTGAAACCAGCTTCAACTGTACCGGTTTCATTCAAGGCTTGTGCAAATGCACGACAGGTAAAGTCCCATCCACCGCCAGGATTTGCAGGTGCGACACACTCGGGTGAGTTGGGCATAAATCCAGTGACTTGAACTGGTTCTTCTTCTATGACCTCTTCCGCAACTGCCTCCTCTGCTACTTCTTCAACAGTAGCTTCTTCTACAGAAGGTTGTGTAGGCTCGGCGTTTCCGCCACATGCGCTTGCCATTATTGCAAATTGCAACGCAATTAAAATGACCCAAATTTTCTTCATATCGGTCTCCAAAATATTTTGTGTAAGTGTGGATATAGTAGTGTGAGTTGTTATCAGCTTGTGTGGATAACAGCCCTAACAGGATAGTGACTTATTTAATTTTGTAGAGACACATATAGGGGGGCAAGGCTCCACACGTTTGGGTGGAGCTACATTTTGAAGAGAATTATTTCACAATGCCATAGCGTAACGCTTTGACTGCAGCTTGTGTACGGTCAGAGACTTCAAGTTTCTGAAAGATTGTCTTGACATACCCTTTTACAGTGTTTGTTGTAATGCCTAGCGCAGTTGCAATTGCACCGTAGGTAAGCCCTTCAATAAGTAACTGCAAGACGTCTTTTTCACGTGGGGTTAGTAGGTCTGCAAATTGCGCATAGTGTGAGTCTTCCATTGGAGTATCGTTTAATTGGCGCAATACACGTTGAAAGAATTCAGTTTCTAACCGCAATTCGCCTCTGGAGACTGTATATAGAGTTGTTAGCAGCTCTTCATGTGACACGTTTTTGAGAAGGAAAGCAGCAGCACCTGCTGCAACAGAGCGGAGCAAGTAAGATGCATTACGATGGGTTGTGAAGACAATAAATTTGCTGGCGGAGCCCGCACTACGTAAGTTTTTGATGGTTGTAATCCCATCTACACTTGGAATTTGAATATCAATAAAGACCACATCAGGCTTAAGGCGTAGGATGTTATTAATCGCAGTATCGCTGTTGTCGGCTTCACCAACGACACTAATATTAGGGGCAATAAGCATGCTCTTCAAGCCTTCACGGACCATAGCATGATCATCCACAATATAGACATGGATGGTGTCATTTGGAATTGCAATAGGGGGTTGGGGGGCGTCACTTTGTTGCGGCAAAGACAACGTAAGCGTTGTTCCTTCACCGACAACGCTTCGAATATTAAAGGTCCCGCCGATAAGTTCAGCACGTTCTCGCATGCCAAGTAAGCCGAGGCTTTGCGTATCTGCGGGGAGTTGATCGATATTGAAGCCCACGCCATAGTCTTGAACTTCAGCAATAATCACTCCGTTTTTGCTTTGTACTGAAACACGCAGTCGTTCTGTTTGCGCATATTTCCGAGCATTGGAAAGGCCTTCTTGGACAATCCTGAAGATGGCAGTCTCAATGGATGCTGCCAACAGCGTTCGCAGCTCACTGAGTTGGAAGTCCACAGTCCAATTCTCTGCTTCAGCAATTTTTTCAGTATATTGACGTAATCCAGCGATGAGACCAAAATCTTCAAGCTCAGTGGGGCGAAGTTCTGAGATCACCCAGCCCACTTCGGCAATGGCCTCTTGTAGTCTGGATTTGCAGTTCTCCAGTTCTTTTTGTGCCGCAGTATTTAACGTCGGTGCAAAGGCGGTAAACGCATTAAGATGCATGTGTAAACTCAATAGAATTTGCGTCACGCCATCATGAAGATCCAAACCGACTAAGCGACGCTCTTCTTCCTGAACCAAGGCTAATTTCTGTAGCAGCGCATTTAGATGGTTTTCTTTTTCAGTAACTTTTTTAAACAAACGCAGATTTTCAATGGCAACTGCCGCCTGGTCAGCTAACAGTCGCAACGCACGAATGTCACCTTGTGTAAATTCATTACGATCATCTAGGAATATACTCAAAACGCCTAGCAACTCGCCGTTGCGAGTCAAAGGTGCGGCTGCATGTGCATGAACTATGCCAGACACCCATTGTTGATTTCGATAACGTGAATTGTCTTGCGCATGGTTTACAACTTCAAAGTGTTGCGTTTGCTTAGCAGTATTAACCAACTCCATTTCAGCTTGAAATTCGGTGTCAGATACAAATGTTTGACTGTTTGTGCTGGCAATCTTTTCAAACGCAGGGTCCCCCGTCGTCTGGATAAAAACTCGTGCTTCTGCTGCGTCAAACAATGTGCAGGCACTCTCAACAATTGTTTTCCAAAGATCCTCTTCATTGATCGTGCCGATGAGACCGAGGTTCATTTGACGCAACGTGTCTAGCTCACTAATTCTTCTTTCCAAGCGACGCTCTCGCTCAGAAAGGTCTTCCATCATTTTGTTGAAGGTATGTCCTAGTTGGGCCAGTTCGCTGCTGCCTTTCGTCACAATTGGCTGTGTTAAATCCCCTGCGGCAATACGCTGAACGCCGACTGAAAGCTGCTGCATTGCACCTGAAATATCACGGAGGTTGGGAATCGTTATGGCAAAAGCGGTAATGACAGAGAACGCGACAAGAATGCTGCTAATGATGAAGGAGCGTCGCAAAGACCCAACAAGGTTTTCCTCTGCCTGCGTTAGGTTGCTTTGGGTATACGGTTGAATTTCGTTGGCAATAACGGTTTGGCCCAACTGTTCTGACAAGGCTACAAATTCATTGAAAATATGCTGCTGTTCGTCACGCTGCTCAATAATAGTTAGGCCCGCTGTTTCAATTTGATTAATCGCCGTAGAGAATTGAGCAATAGGCTGGGTTTCCTCTGGAGATAGATCCAGCGTTAGCATTTGGCGCTGGTGAAACCGCAGTGTAAACATTGCTGTCTTGAAAATTGTGTTGTAAGCGTTATCTGGCAATTGCTGATATGAGGCCACCGCAAAAAAGGCGTCGTTCAAATCTAAGCTCAGTTGGTTCGCAAGACTTTGGTAGCTCAAGTTTTCAGTGTTTGACAAGCGTAGCTGCGTTAGGAGCGTTCGCGCCAAAGAATTGATCGGCTCTAAGTTAGCAAGGTCTTCAGCTTGTTCATCGCGCAGCGTGATGAGTTGTTGGCCTAACATAGATGCTTGTTGATGTCCGTCTGCAAGTTGTTGCGCCCAAGCACGTTCTTGTTCGTTGCGAGCAAGCATTTCAAACTCTGTTACAGCACGCTCGTAATCTGCCATCAAGCTATCAAATTGATTGGCATGTGTAGTAAGTCCTTCGATTTGAAATCTGTATAAAGCTGCTTCTGCTGCTAGTAGGTCAGCGCGCATATGTAACGCGACAGTTTTCTGCTGTACAGCAGTATCTTGCAAAGACTGGATTGACGTATTAACACGTCTAACCATAACGCCAAACACTAACATGACAAGGACAACAGAAGTGCTGAGCAGGGCAACTGTTAGAAAAAGCTTATTTCGAATATTCAAAGAGTTCACCAAATTTGCATTGTGGGAGTCAGTGTGTGGGTATGTGGTCGCATTTTAGCAGACCCTAAACGCGGAAAGCCAAAAAGAGTCAGCGAAACGCGTATTGAAAAACGCTAATACTGTCGGATTTGGTGGGAAAGAGAAATGAGTCAATATTGATTGAAAATCATCACACTTACAACTAATATGTCTCAACGAGACTGTAATCTCACACAAGAAAAAAACTCAAGTCAAACCGAGTAGTGGTTTTACCAATGCCACGAAAGACTGATTATTCACTAACAACAGAAGAGCTACAACTGATCAGAGATACTTATGCAAAGCATAAAGATCCGAAGGTTCGAACACGAGCACAAATCATATATTTGTTGCACTTACCATTATGCAGGGCAATACGCATCGCTTTATTTATGTTAACATCACAACGGCTGCAGCTCTCTAATTTCAAAAGCAAAGGGGCGGCTCATTGGTTGGGTACTAAAAACTTAAAATTTTTGTTAAATTCTATGACGATTACCAATAAAAGTTTATATGATCCAAATTTTGTTCGGCGTTTGTTTGATGAAATGTCGCAAACTTATGGGCTTGTCAATTTAGTGGCTTCATTTGGTTTCGCTTGGTTATGGCGAAAGCAATGTGTGAGGGCGATTGACATTGAACCAAATGCAACTGTGCTTGATCTAATGACGGGCATGGGCGAACTCTGTCCTGATTTGTTGCGCCGCATGGGTAAAGGTGGGAGGCTGTTAGCGCTAGATATTTCTACCCCGATGTGTCAGCAAGCGAGTCAACATACGATTAACAGCGGTGAGACAGACTTTGTAGTCGTTGAAGCTAACGCGCTGCAATGCCCGCTTGAAGATGAGTCTGTTGACAATGTGTTTTCTACCTTCGGTTTAAAGACCTTTAATGATCAGCAACTTGCTCAACTGGCAGTTCAGGTAAACAGAGTTCTGCGCCCAGGTGGGCAATTTGCGTTTTTAGAAATTTCAGTGCCAAAATCTCCTATATTACGATGGCCTTATTATTTTTATATCAACTTTGTAGTGCCTCAAGTTGGCAAATTGATGTTAGGTAATCCAAACAACTACAGGTTATTAGGTGTTTATACTGAGGCCTTTGCTAATTGTGATCGCACGGTTGAGCATTTCAATGCAGTGAATCTAGAGACCAATCCCACCACCACATACTTTTTTGGCTGTGCCACCGGATTTACTGGCCGAAAGCCTACTATGCCAGAGGCAATCGGGAATGCTTAGAAAATATACAGCACCACTACTTCCTTTTATTGCAGGGTGGGTACTATTACTCAACTCTGATTTGCAAATGCTGAGCCTCATCAATGGGCTGGCGCAATTGTGCTTATTTGCACTGGTTGTTTGTCTACCAACGTGGAAAACCGGGCGCATGTCTTATGTGGATATCGGTTGGCCGCTAGGTGTGGCGCTTATTGGTCTACTTATGTTGGTCTTTGCTCATGGAGATTCAACGCGGAAGTTGATGGTCAGTGTGTTGTATTTGTGCGTTGGCCTGCGGATGGGGCTAACAGCGCTTTGGTGGTGGCGTAAAGGACATCTAAAGAGGGAGTTGCCGCGTTATCAATACCAACAGCGGCGCTGGCAGAAAGCGGGTAAGACAAATGAGGCGTTAGCCATGCAAGCTGAAGTGTTAGTGCAGGGGCTTGCGAACGCATCGTTTTTAGCTGTACCGGCGCTATTAATGGCGACCAATCCCAGTCCAGTAATCTCACCTTTAGAAATTATTGGACTCATATTGTGGCTGACCTTCTTTGTTGTGGAAACAATTGCAGACCGCCAAAAATTGCGCTTTGCCTACGCAATGCGTGACCAAGGACGTAAACACCAAGTCTGCAATGTGGGGCTGTGGCGTTACAGTCGACATCCAAATTACTTTGCAGAGTGGATGGTTTGGAACAGCTTGATTATTGCTGCAATTCCAAGCTGGCTAGCGTTGTATGGACAAGAGCAGGTTGTGATTTGGCTGTTAGTTGGATTAATGCTGTGCAATGTCTCGCGTCTGATGTATGTGACATTGGTCTATTACACAGGAGCGGTGCCAGCTGAATATTATTCGCTGCAAAAGCGACCTGACTATGCGGCGTATAAAGAGTCTACGAATATGTTTTTTCCAGGAATGCCTAAATAAGACCTGTATTACAATCTAGTTACACTTCAATCAGAAACAGTAATGAATATCTTATTAATCAACGGTCCAAACTTGAATATGCTGGGTACGCGGCAGCCAGAAATCTATGGCTCTGAAACGTTGCCAGATCTTGTGAACGCCTTGCGTGAGTATGCTGCTGGAAAATCGATCACACTGCGTGATTATCAGTCGAATATCGAAGGCGAGATTGTCACCGAGATTCAAAATGCGCGCCATTGGGCAGACGGCATCATTATGAACCCCGGTGCGTATACGCATTACAGCATTGCTATCCGCGATGCAATTAGTGCGATTGATATTCCGGTGATTGAGCTGCACATCTCAAATGTGCATGCGCGGGAAGAATTCCGACATAAGTCTGTGCTTTCTGCCGTTTGCTTAGGCGTGATTGCCGGCTTTGGCCGCAACAGCTACTTCAACGCGTTAGACAGCATGGCCCGACATTTACAATCAAAATAACGCGTACCTCAAACAAAGAATAGCCGCAGCCCCAACCCCATCAATACTAGCCCGCCGACCCAAGTCAGGGCACGCTTGCCTTTGGGGTTACCATTGGCTAAGTTCGCAATCGAGCCGCCCGCAAACGCAATGACTAAGTCAGACGGTAGGGCGGTAAGCGGCACTAAAATCCCCAAAATCAACAGTTGCAACGTCACCGTACTCCGGCTGACATCTACAAAGGGTGGAATAAACGCCATAAAAAACAGCACTGTTTTTGGATTGAGCGCCTCCACCAAAACGCCTTGATAAACAATTTTGTATAACGGCTCTTGTTCAACCGCATTGACGATCATCGTCTCTTGGGCGGACTGTTCTGCGTTGTAAATCATTGTGATGCCCAAGTACAGAATGTAGAGCGCACCGAGGATTGTGACCGCGCGATAGATCAACTGCGACTGCTCGTAGATGGTTGCTAATCCAAAGGCGGCGACTAGCGCTAGCAATATGCCACCTAAGCCTAGCCCGAGCGCCGATGCTAACCCCGCAGCGCGACTTTGGCCCACACTACGCGAGAGCACATACAGCATCGAAGGCCCCGGTGAAAGGCTGAGCGCAATCCCAGCAGCGGCAACCGCAATGATAGTTTCAATGGTAGGCATAGGTCGGCTCCTCTACTGTGGATTGATGCGATTTTCAAATGGGTTTTCTGGCACTACAAAGGTGCTGTCTGGAGCCGTTGCGTGGCGCTGCCGCAAGTATGGGAAGTCACGTAGCAACATTTGTTCAAGGTGGGCACCAGCCTGAAACGGCGTATATTTTGCGGGATTGTCGGTTGAGGTGAGGCTCTCAAAGGGAGCAATGCGGGTGAAATAATCGGCAGCAACAAAGTAAGGCATTGAATACCGCTCAGCAGTTTTGTTCAAAACGCGATGTGGCGTAGAGCGCAAAATTCCATTGGTCCACGCCTCTAGCATGTCACCAATGTTGACAACAAACGCATCCGGCCGAACTGGCACATCATGCCAAACGTTGTCGCGCGTCATCACTTGTAACCCGGCCTGCTGTTGGTGTAAGAGCGTAAGGCACTCGTAATCAGTATGGGCACCCATATTGACAGTTTTACGCGCCGTTGATTGCGCCGGTTTGACATAGTGAATTAGCCGTAACTGCGAGATTGGCTTGGTCATATGGTGCGTGATGGCACCAGTTGGCAAGCATAGATAACGTTCTAGCAGGTGGCAAATTTGCTGTCCTAGGCTGGCGACACTATCGTAATAGGTTGAAATCGCGGCCTGAAATTCTGCTAACGCCGGCCACTGATTAGGCCCTAATAGTAAGATGCCGCGCAGAAAGTCGGGGTCATCCGGTGGCAAATCTAAAGCAAGGTCAAACGCTTCGTAGTTGCGATGCGTTTCGTCGGCGTAGTCACCGCGTTCTGTGAACGGCACATAGCCGCGATGATTTTTGCTGTTGCCAATGTAGTAGCGTAACTTTTCGGCCTGCGGTAAGGCAAAAAAGGATTGGGCAGCAGTATACGCATCAGAAATGACGCTGGGCGCAATCTGATGGCCTTCAATATAAAAGAAGCCGGTTTTAGACGCGGCGTCTCCAATTGCCTGGGCCAACTGTTGAATGCTAGATTGGTTACGAGATCTTAGCGCTGAAACATCGATGATAGGTAAGGTTGACATAGTAATCTCCGTAAGTTGAGGCGGTTGCAAATGGTGCAACCCTCTTAGATATACGGAATGTCACTACGATTTCCCTTATCAACACCAACCTATAACGAGGTTATGACAGGGTACAAACGCGACTAGCCCTAAATTGGCATTATCGGCAGATTGCTAACGCCGTCATGACGCTGACGTTCCAAACCACCATTGCTTTGGCTTCATGCGCTCGCCGTACTTCAATCTTTTGTCTAACCACAACATCAGTCCCCGCAGCGGCGTGCC
>JAHDBW010000421.1 GCA_020630175.1 Anaerolineales bacterium | reverse complement strand
CTTCCCCTGCAAGGGGAAGAGTTTGATCACTTAATTAGCCATAACACTATTCAAAAACACGCTCCCCTCCTTGCAGGAGGGGCTGGGGGCGGTAGAACTCTTTGAGATATCCAAGACCTAATCTCATGAGCGAAAGTCCTAATTCTTATAAAACGCAGCGTCCCTGCGTTCAACCTCAAGGCCACACCATGCGCAATTTCGAGTTAGAAAAATTCTTCTCCCAATGGGAATTCAAAGCCCAATATCACATGACCGCCTCAGACCTTGAGAGCTGGCACCTGAAAGACATTTTAGAAATGGACGGGCACGAGACGGCCTTGGCCGGGCTTGAAAACATGTGGCTGGGCTACACCGAAGTGCCGGGCAATCCTGAGTTACGCGCCGCCATCGCAGGCACGTATGACACGCTGCAAGCGCAAAACATTCTGTGCTTCTGCGGTGCAAATGAAGGGATTTATGCCACCATGCGCGGCCTGCTCAGCAAGGGTGATCATGTGCTGGCGGTGGTGCCAAATTATCAGAGTTCAGAAACGGTGCCGTTGGATATTTGCCAAGTCACCGGCCTGCGACTGCATGAAGACAATGCTTGGCGGCTGGACATGGATGAAGTCAGAGCGGCTATCCGGCCGAATACCAAGATGCTCATCATGAACTTCCCCAACAATCCCACCGGCGCGTTGCTGCCAAAAGAAGATTTAGACGCGCTAATCGGCATCTGCCGCGCGCATGATTTGTATCTGTTTAGCGACGAAGTGTTCCGCCTCATGGAGCTGGACGAAAGCGTGCGCATGCCGCAAATTGCCGATATTTACGAAAAAGGCATCTCACTCAATGTGATGTCCAAAGCGTACGGCCTACCGGGCTTACGCGTGGGCTGGATCGCCACGCAAGACGTTGCGCTGCTAGAGACCATTGAGAACTACAAACACTATCTTTCAATGTGTAACTCTGCACCTAGCGAATATCTCTCGCTCGTAGCGTTGCGCAACAGTGAGCAGATTTTGCATCGGAATCGCGAACTCGTACGCAGCAACTTAGCCCAAGTCGATCAGCTGCTTTTGGATTATCCGCATCTGTTCCGCTGGAATAGGCCGCAAGGCAGTTGTATTGGCTTTATGCGCTTTTTAGGGGATGAGGGCGTGGAAAAGTTCTGCCAGTCGTTATTGCTAGAGCATGGCGTGCTGTTTTTGCCAGCCTCTATTTATAAGTCTGAATTGCTGACGTTTGAAACGCAAAACTTCCGCATTGGCTTTGGACGTGGCCAAGTTTTCCAAGACGGCATGGCGGCGCTCCGCAACGCATTAGCGCAACGCTAAGCCCATGCCTACATTAGACATCAGGCAGCTTGGCCCGGCGGACGAAGCTGCCTTTCTCAAAGGCTTTGAAGACTGGGGCGTTGAGGCATCAGCGTGGCACTCACTAACTTGGAAAGCTGGCATGTCACACGCCGATCATTTACATATTCTTGCAAATGAATTTCAAGGCGACGTTGCCCCAGGTCGCGTACCGCACACAATGCTGTACGGATTTTTAGACGCGGTGATTGTTGGCCGTTGCAGCGTTCGGCACACGCTGAATGCTGGGCTTAGTGAGATCGGTGGCCATATTGGTTACGGGGTGGCACCGCCCTTCCGGCGGCAAGGGTTTGCAACGCAGTTGTTTCGTGCTGGTCGGGAACATCTCAAATCGCTGGGCGTCGATCGCGCCTTTATGACGTGCGATAGCGCTAACATTGGCTCTAGCACGCTCATTGAAAATGCAGGCGGCGTTCTGCAAGATGAAGTGCTTGATGCGGTAGATGATGATGTCACAATTCTGCGCTTTTGGGTTGACCTGTAACGCCATTAGCTACGGACACACTCGACATGGAACTTTTAGAAATACGACAATTAGGACCGGAAGATGAAGAAGCCTTTTTAGCAGGCCTTGCAGCATGGGATGGTGATGATCCCGCGTGGCTAACCTTCGCATGGGAAGCGGGTATGTCACATGCCGAGCACTTGCGCATTCTTGCCAATGAATTTGCTGGCAAAGACCTAGCGCCTGGCCGCGTGCAGCACACCATGCTGTATGGCTTTTTAGACGGCGTGATCGTCGGTCGTTGCAGTGTGCGCCACGAACTAAATGCGCGGCTGAGCCAGATCGGTGGGCACATTGGCTATGGCGTTGCGCCGCCTTTTCGACGGCAAGGCTTCGCCACACAATTGTTTCGCGCCGGTCGTGAACATCTCAAATCGCTCGGCGTAGACCGCGCCTTTGTGCATTGCGATCGTGACAACGTTGGCTCGCGCACCCTCATCGAAAGGGCTGGCGGCATTTTACAAGATGAAGTGCCAGACCCAGAAGATGAGACCAATACGGTGCTGCGTTTTTGGGT
>JAHDBW010000420.1 GCA_020630175.1 Anaerolineales bacterium | reverse complement strand
GGCGTGTGCTGCTCATACTTAGTAGGCAAGGGATAGCTGCCAAACGCCACGAGGCACTTGCCAATGGCCGTGCAGTAATTTGGAATAAGCCGACCTTCACCGCTAACAACGCGCAGTTGGGTGGCGGCTTCAATGTCTGCCACGACTAAGCATTGTTCTTGTGAATAAATGGCAACGTGTGCATTTTCGCCTGCGTTTTCCATTAGGGTTTGTAACAGTGGCAGTGACTGTTGCTTGAGCGGAATACCAACGGTTGTGTTGTCGGCCATTTTGCCGATTTTCGACCCCAGCATAAAGCGCCGTGAGTTCGGTGCCCGTTGCGCACAGTCGTGCTCGACCAGCGTTTGCATCAAACGCGTGACGCTGCTTTTGTCGATATCGAGTGCTTTTGAGAGGTCAGTAATACTGACGCCGTCTGCGTTCTGACTTAGAATTTCAAGAATAGTCAGGCCGCGGGAAAGGGATTGTATTTTGCTCAATGGTAAATAACCTGATTACATTTTGTGTAAAAACAGCAGTCTTGTTGCGTATAATACAACAATTGTAGCAAAAAACAGTTTTTTTCGAATTTTGTTGACACTGGCGCAATCTACTGTATATTTTTGGTTAGCGCTGATGCTCCACACCATTAGTGTCATTTGAACAAAACCCGTTATTAGAAACGTTTCACACGACCAAAGCCCCTGTTACGGCAGGGGGGTCGTTTGGAAACTATATTTTGTCCGTGTCTTTTTACACGTCAGCTAAGTATTGGCTGATGTTTGGCAGCGCGGCTCTTTTTATTGGCGTACTTTTTACGCTTTATAAAGACCCGTCTATCTCTATCTAAACAAGATCGTTAGGAAAAATTTTGGCCACACTTTCTTCGCCTAGCTCCGCACAAAAACTAAAAGCACGCTTAGCAGATTATTCTGAAGTCGTTGTTTTTATCAGTTTTGTCGCTCTGTTCATTGTCTTTTGGGTAACCACGCCCAACTTCACCAGCTTACTTTCACTTACCAATATTTTGACCATTGCCAGTATCAAGGGCATTTTTGTCCTCGGTGCCGCAATGTTGATGATTTCTGGGGAATTTGATCTTTCCGTTGGCTCTACGCTAGCGGTAGGTGCCTATGTATTTGCAATTCTCATGGAATATGGGCTGTTTGTGGCTGGCAGTCAATTAGTGCCAGCCGGGCTGCCAATGCTCGCTCTGATAAGTTCACTTGTCATTTGCGGCATCCTAGGCCTCATCAACGGTTTGATTGTGGTGCGCTCGGGCATCCCTTCTTTTATTGCGACGCTCGGCACAATGCTCGCCTTTCGTGGGATTGCACGCGCGCTTGGCAGCTCTAGCCTAGTGTTAGAAAGCAGCAACGCCAACGTTGTGCGCTACACCGGTGAAGAACCGTTCTTGTTTAGAGTTCTGAACGGTGACATCGAGTGGCTCAATGCTATGGGAACGCCAGCCGGTGGGGCCCGCATGGCCATTGTTTGGTTTGTTTTACTGACACTGACCTTTTTCTTTATTATGCGTTTCACCAAGTACGGAAGCTGGGTCTATGCAACTGGCGGCAACCGTTTGGCGTCCGTCGCGCAAGGGGTGCGCACCAACCGCATCATTATCACGAATTTCATCATCACTGGCGTGTTAGCTGGTTTTGCTGGCGTGGTGGGCTTTGCTGCCCGTCCAGCAATTGACCCGGCGCGCGGTGAAGGGTGGGAACTCGTTGCCGTTGCCGCGTGCGTGATTGGTGGGATTTGGCTACAGGGCGGTTACGGCACCATTATTGGCGCTGCGATCGGGATGTTACTACTACAGATGGTCGAACAAGGCCTGATCTTGGCCGGGGTTGATATTCAACTCTTCCAAGCAACGGTTGGTCTCATTCTGATCGTCTCTGTAATCAGTAACACCTGGCTCAGTAAGCAATAGCTAATGAAAGAAAGCGGCGGGAAGATAGAAGACAGCGGCCGGATCATCCGGTGTCGCACGCTATCGCCAATCGCGCCCCTATTCGCTAGTTGCTGAAAATTTGCAATTTTTGACGCTAACGACTGCCATTTGTTGAGGTCGTTAGTAATTTTTAGTGTTTTTGTTCAAATTTCAAAAAATGGAGGAAGAATGAACAAATCTAAGTTTCTAAAACTTCTTATTGGTATGGTGACTCTCGCTATGTTCCTTGTTGCCTGTGGTGGCGACGCTGGAGAAGTAGTTGGTGACGCCGCAGAAGCAGTTGGTGATGCCGCAAGCGAGGTTGTTGAAGATGCAGCCGAAGTTGTGGAAGACGTCGCTGATGCTGCAGAAGAAGCAGTCGAAGATGTCGCTGACGCAGCTGAAGAAGTTGTCGAAGATGCCTCAGAAGCTGTTGAAGAAGTCGTCGAAGAAGTCATGGAAGAA
>JAHDBW010000006.1:50647-68110 GCA_020630175.1 Anaerolineales bacterium | reverse complement strand
CCGCCCCGCTCGCCCAGTTCCGTGTCGTAGCCATTTTCTAAACGCTCAATAAACACATGCGCATTGACCGCTTCCGCCGCGGCTTGCACTTGCTCCATTGATGCATCTAAGTTGCCATAGCGAATATTTTCAGCCACCGAGCCGTTGAACAAGAAATTATCTTGTAACACAATGCCCATCTGACGTCGTAAATCAGCGCGGCGCATATCGCGGATATCAATATCATCAATCAGAATTCGACCTGAGTTCACTTCATAAAAGCGGCCAAGCAGGTTGATGATGGTGGTTTTACCAGCGCCAGTCGGCCCGACAATTGCCACCGTTTGCCCTGGCGCAACGTTGAGATCAACATTGTTGAGCACCAACTTGTCAGCATCGTAACCAAAGCTAACGTCTTCAAATTTCACAGCGCCGGTTAGCTGCGGCAACTCGACTGGTGAGGCTGGGTCTTCAATCAAAACCGGTTCGTCGACAATGTCAAAAATCCGTTCGGCACCGGCAAACGCTGCTTGGGCTTGGCCGTAGAACGTACTCAGCGTTTGAATAGGCCGGAAGAACGAATTGACGTAAATCAAGAACGCTGCAATTGCACCGACTGTCATTTCGCCGTTCAACACGCGGTAACCGCCGTAGCCCAAAACAATTGCAATCGAAAGTGCGCTCAGCATTTCTAGAACCGGCATAATCGTCGCCGTGGCCGCTTCCGCGCGCACGTTTGCATCGCGGTTGAGCTTGTTGCGTTCGGTAAAGCGTTCGGTATTGAAATCTGTGCGGCTAAAGGCCTGCGCCACGCGTACACCGCTAATTTCCTCTTCGAGGTTAGCGGACACATCGCCAATCGTTTCACGCGTTTCACGGTAAGCGCGGCGGGCAAAGCGTGCCAGTACTTGCAGCGCAATAATCATCAGCGGCAGCACAGATGCGGTGGCAAGTGCCAGACGCCAGTCCTGCACAAACATCGCAATCAAAATGCCAATCAGCGAGAAGAAGCTGCCCAACGAGCGCGACATGCTCTCGCCCATGAACTGCCCGACCTGTTCAGTGTCACTGACCAAACGGCTCATCAGGTCACCGGCTGGATTTTTGTCGAAATAGTTCATGTTCAGCCGTTGCACAGCCGAAAATAAATCATTGCGAATATCGTAAAGCGTGTTGGTCGAGATCAGGCCCAAATTGAGCAACTGTCCCCGGAACGCAAGGTAATTTAGAAAATAAACCCCGAGCAACAACAGCATCGTGCGGGTAAGACCCGGTGAATTACCTACTGCAATATAGTCATCAATCGCGAGGCGCACCATGTAAGGGCCAAGCCCCTGCGACGCGGCTGACAACAAAATATAGCCCAGCAAAATAATGATGGTTGGCTTATGCGGTGCCCAATACTGCGCCAGCCGCCGGAATGTCTTTCCCGTATCGCGGGCGCGTTCTTCTGAAGCCGCCACGATTGCATGCTCCGCTGAGCGGTAGCCGCTGTCCCGGCGCGTATCGCGTTGCGGTGCTTTTTTAGTCTCAGCCATTTGGCACCTCCCGCGTATCTTCAATCAACTGCGAGTCGACAATTTCACCATATAGCGCACTCGTCGCAAGCAGGTCATCATGTGTGCCCATGGCGGCCACTTCACCCTGCTCCAGCACAATAATTTTGTCTGCTGCGCGAACGGTGCTAATCCGCTGCGCAATAACAATACTGGTGCGTCCTTCCATAAGCTTTGTTAGCGCCTGCTGGATGAGGTACTCAGTTTGCGTGTCGACGGCTGAAGTGCTGTCATCAAGAATGAGCAGTTTAGGGTTGATCAACAACGCCCGCGCAATTGCAATGCGCTGCCGTTGCCCACCCGATAGTCCTGCACCGCGCTCGCCAACTTCGGTGTCGTAGCCATGTTCTAATTCGGCAATAAAGTCATGGGCTTGCGCTGCTTTTGCGGCTGCGATGATTTCTGCTTGCGTTGCATCAGGATTGCCATATGCAATATTGCTGCTAAGCGTGCCGCTAAACAAAAGTGTTTCTTGCAATACGAGGCCAATCTGGCTGCGGAGCGAGTCGAGCGTGACATCACGAATGTCGTGTCCGTCAATCAGGATGCGGCCTTCGTTGACATCATAAAAACGCGGGATCATGTTGATGACCGTCGTTTTCCCTGAGCCTGTTTGGCCGAGAATGGCAATCGTTTCGCCCGGTTCGGCAGTGAAAGAGACGTTGTCTAATGCTTTGGTTTCACCACCGGCGTACCGGAAGGTCACGTCTTCAAATACAACGCGTCCGTCAACTAGCGGCAGGTCTGGTGCATTAGGCTTATCTTTCACATCAATTTCAGCGTCAATCACTTCAAAGATGCGATCAGCAGAAGCCGCCGCGCGTGAAATCAACGTTGAAATAAAGCCCAGAATAAACAGCGGCAATAACAGCAACGTGAGATACGTGTTGAAAGCGAGCAGTTCCCCAATCGAGAGTTGCTCAGAAATCACCATGCTACCGCCAACCCAAATGACAACCAGCGTGCCGATGTTGGCTAACAAAAAGATAATTGGAAAAACGCTCGCCAAACTCTTGATGACGTCATAATTCTTATCACGGTAAGACAGATTGGCGTCTGCAAAGCGCCCTGCTTCGTACGGTTCGCGCGCAAAGGCTTTGACCACGCGGATACCGGCTAAATTTTCTTGGAGCGTATTGTTGAGCCGCCCAAGCCGCTTTTGCACTTCAGCAAATAAAGGCCGGATAAGCGAAAACAAGAATACAATCACCACGCCCGTGATCAGCACAACGACAAACACCGCTGCGGCCAAGCGCCAGTTCATCGTAAAGAGAATGATCGCGCTCCCGATGATCATCACCAAAGCCGTAAACAGTTGCAAAATCCCTTGACTGAAAAACAACCGAATTTGATCAACATCACTCGTCACGCGCGTGATGAGCTGACCGGCGCGGGCTTTATCAAAATAGCTAAACGACAGCGTTTGTAGCTTGTCAAAAATCGTGTTGCGCAAATCATAGGCAACACCTTGCGCCACCTTTTCAATAAGGTACCGTTGCAAGAAGGTAAAAACAGCCCGTCCAACTGAAAGGGCAACCACCAGCAGCGCGCTTTGCGCCACAACAGTCCACAGGCCAACGGCCATGCCATCATCAATGGCACGTTGAATTAGGCGTGGAATAAAGAGTTGCGCACCGTTCGCAATGACCAAAAAGATCAGCGCCGGAATGGCCCAAATCAGATATGGGGGAAGCAGCCTAAAGAGGCGTCCGATAGATTTCATATAACAAGGAGTTTATCATTGCGGTTTAGCTTTATCAAAAGGTATATTCCTATATAAGAGGCCGCGCAGTATGCCTACAGAACAGAGTTGCTTGCGAAAGATTTGCACTGCGTGCTATACTCTACATACAAACTAGCTGTCCTTGACAAAAAGTGGGTAACCCCCGCTTTTTTTGTTTTCTAGGGCTCGTCACGTCTGTAAAATGCAGCGTGGCAAACGTACCGAACACGGTTATTTAAAAGCCAAAAGTTCTTAGAAATCAGACCGTACCGAAGCAGGCTTTTATTGAAGCGTTCGCGAAAGAAGTTATCGGTTATTCCTGAGCACTTGATGCGAAACACTTATATCTAAACAAAAATAATCATGAAAAACGAAATCTTGCTAGCCTTCAATCAAATCGCTGAGCGTAGCAAAATCAGTCACGAGGTCTTAGTAGAAGCCCTTGAATCTGCACTGGTCACTGCTTATCGCCGCTCGGTGAATGCCTCCAACGCGCAGGCAGTCGAAGCCAAGGTTATTTTGGAAACTGGTGATATCCAAGTTTTCGCTGAAAAAGAAGTGGTCGAAGAGACCGTTGACGACCGTACAGAAGTTATTCTGGCTGTTGCCCGTCAGTTTGACCCAGAAGCACAGCTTGGCGACATCGTGTCTGTTGAAAGCACGCCTTCTGGCTTTGGCCGGATTGCAGCCCAAACGGCCAAGCAAGTGATCTTGCAACGCGTCCGTGAAGCAGAACGTGAAAGCCAATTCCAAGAATATGTGGAGCGTGAAGGCGAAGTTGTTCACGGGACTGTACAAAGTATCAATCGCAGTGGCGTTACCCTAAGCTTGGGACGCGCTGAAGCCTTGATGCCGCAAAAAGAACAAATGCCGCACGAGCGTTTCAAAACGCATGAAAAAGTGCGCGCTTACGTGGTTGAAGTCAAAAAGACGACCCGCGGCCCGCAAATTATCATCTCGCGCACGCACAAAAACATGTTGCGGCGCTTGCTAGAGATGGAAGTTCCAGAAATTTACACCGGCACCGTCGAAATCAAATCGATTGCACGTGAAGCTGGGTATCGTTCGAAAGTTGCAGTTGCAGCACTCCAACCCGGGGTAGATCCTGTTGGCGCTTGTGTAGGGATGCGCGGTGTGCGTATTCAATCGATTGTACGGGAACTGAATGACGAAAAAATTGACGTCATTGAATGGAACCCTGACCAATCTGCATTTATTGCAAAGTCACTTAGCCCAGCGCGTGTGTCTGGCGTTTACTTGGATGATGATCCAATTGATGGCCGCACCGCAACGGTCATTGTGCCAGATGATCAACTGTCATTGGCAATTGGACGTGAAGGTCAAAATGCCCGCCTTAGCGCAAAGCTAACTGGCTGGCGAATTGACATCAAGAGCCTGACGGAAGCCTGTGGTGATGCAGCAAAAGCGTTGCAATCAGACGAAGCCATGGCCGATTTGGCAGCAGACATTCAAAAAGATCTCGACTTGGTCGTGGTTACACTGGAAAAAGTTGCCGAAAAGAAACCGATCATGCCGGAAGAATATGCGCCAATGCAACGCTTGGTTCATGCTTACGAATCAAAACGTCTCGAGCTGCGCTTATCGCACCGCGAAGTCCAGCTGGAACGCTTGGAAGCAATCCGCAAAGAAATCCCTGCGCGCGCTTACCGCATGCAAATTGATGAAGTGGAAGAGCTCACCATTCTTACCGTGCGCGCCTTCCAAGATGCAGGCTTTGAAACTGCTGGTCACGTGCTAGAAACATTGCTACTCAACCCAGATCGGTTGCTTGCTGTGGATGGCATTAGCCCTAAGATCCTTGAGAACGTTCAAATGGAACTACTCTTGATCGAAGACATTCCAGAAGAAGAAGCCGCGATTGCCGCCGCTGCCGCTGCCGCCGCTGAAGAAGCCGCTGCACAAGCAGAAGCGGAAGAAGCCGCCCGCTTGGCCGAAGAAGCTGCCGCGATTGCTGCCGCTGAAGCCGAAGAAACGGTTGCTGCCACAGATGAAACTGAAAAATCGACCGAACAAACCGGTGAAGACGATTTATTTGGCGGCAAAAAGAAGAAAAAGAAGAAAAAGAAGACCATCACATACGACGACGAGTTGGGTGTATACATTACAACCCGTCAACGGAAGTCAAATCGCAGTGGTTCCGCGTGGGACGACGATTTAGAAGACGATTGGTCATAAGTCAAAACGTTATCTGGCAGTCGACACGACTAAGCTGGCCCGTTGTTGACAAACGGCACTAGCCAGACTGAGATGACAAAGAAAAAACAGCGCAAGATCCCAATTCGAACGTGCATTGTGTGCCGAACGGCAAACAACAAACGCAGTTTGACACGACTTGTCCGCACGCCAGACGGTGTTCAAATCGATCTGACTGGCAAGAAAAACGGACGCGGTGCTTACTTATGCAGCGCAACTGTTTGTTGGGAAAAAGCGACTAAACATACACAAATACTATCGAACGCGTTGAAAGCAACGCCTACGGAAGACGATATCAGCCAACTGCGGCAGTATCTGACAGATGTAATTATGTCTGTCCAGACTGCACCCGAGACCGAGTAAGGTAAATATGAGCGATCAGAACAAACAAATTGAGCTACCAGATTTCATAACTGTCCGTGATTTGGCTGAAACCATGGGCGCGAGCTCCATTGATGTCATCAAAAAGTTGATGGCCAATGGTGTGATGGCGAGCATCAATCAACAAATCGACTTTGATACAGCAGCAATTGTTGCAGAAGAACTTGGCTTTGACGCCAAGTCGACTGCAGATGCTGATGCTGAACCTGTTTCATCTGGTGATTTACCAGAATGGCGCAAGATCATTGATCAAGTTGACGAAAGCAAGCTCAAACGCCGTCCGCCAGTGGTGACCATTTTGGGTCACGTTGACCACGGTAAAACATCGTTACTCGACCGCATCCGCAGCACAAACGTTGCTGATGGCGAAGCAGGTGGGATTACGCAACACATTGGGGCTTACCAAGTAACCCATGATGGGCGCCTGATTACCTTCTTAGACACTCCAGGTCACGCGGCCTTTACGGCAATGCGCGCACGCGGTGCTCAAGTCACCGACTTGGCAATTTTGGTTGTGGCGGCTGATGATGGCGTGATGCCGCAAACAAAAGAAGCAATTGCGCATGCAAAAGCAGCGCAAGTGCCAATTGTTGTGGCGCTGAACAAAATCGACAAAGCTAACGCTAATCCTGAACTTGTCAAAACCCAACTGGCTACGGCTGGGTTGGTGCCTGAAGAATATGAAGGTGACACGATGGTTATCCCAATTTCAGCACTCAAGGGTGATGGGATTGAAGATATTCTAGAAGCCATTCTATTGGTGACGGACGAGCTAAAAATCGACGCAGATCCAAACGGCAAAGCGGCGGGCACCATCGTAGAAGCAGAACGCAACAAGTCACGTGGTGTGCTAGCAACAATGCTTGTGCAAAACGGCAACTTGAAACAAGGTGACGCGATCGTTGCTGGGAATATCTCTGGCCGCGTGCGCGCAATCTTTGACTTCCGTGGGAAGAAAATCAAATCTGCAGGCCCATCAACACCAGTTGAAATTATGGGGCTGTCTGACGTACCAAGCTCTGGTGATATGTTCGAAATCGTGAAAAACGAACGAACCGCCCGCAAGGTTGCTGAAGAACGCTCGATTGCTGCAAAAGCAAGCGCAAATGCAAAGAAATCTGGTCCAACGCTGGATCAAATCTTTAGCCAATTCAACGCTGGCAAAGTTCAAGAGTTGAACCTGATCATCAAAGCTGATGTTCAAGGCTCACTTGAACCCATCATTTCTTCGCTTGAAAAGCTTGGCAATGATGACATCAAAGTTCGCATTATTCACTCTGGCACCGGTAACATTGGTGAAAGTGATATCTTGCTCGCATCAGCTTCAGACGCAATTGTGATTGGCTTCAATGCTGAACCAGACACGTCTGCTAAGAACGCTGCGGCAACAGAAAAAGTACAAATCCGTTTCTACAACATCATCTATCGCTTGATTGAAGATATTGAGTTGGCACTAAATGGGATGCTTGAACCTGAATTCATCGAACGCGCCACTGGCGTTGCTGAAGTACGCGCTCTCTTCCGGATTTCAAAGGTTGGGAACGTGGCAGGTTGTATGATCACCGACGGCGAAATTGGGCGCGCTGATCATGCCCGCATTAGTCGCGGTGGTGAAATCATTCACGAAGGCAAGATCTCATCCATCAAGCATCTGCAAGAAGATGTTGCCAGCATCCGCAAAGGCTTTGAATGTGGTATTTCTATGGAGAAATTCAACAAATTCAAAGAAGGCGACATTATTTCAGCCTACGTTGTAGAAGAGAAAAACACGGTATTTTAGGCATCCGCAAGCAATTCGCGGTTACACAAAACTAAGCTATGGCACGTCAAAACGCAGCAATTCGCCATAAACGGGTTGCTGGTCGCATTCAACAAATACTTGGCGAACTTATTCAGTTCGAAGTCTCTGACCCGCGCGTATCTTTGCTAACCATCACGGAAGTACGGGTGGATCGCGAGTTGGAATATGCTAACGTCTGGGTCTGTACCTTAGATGGCTCTTCCGACTCGGTTGACCAAGTGATGGAAGGCTTGCGCAGCGCGTCTGGCTTCCTACGCCGTGAGCTAGCAAAACGCTTGCAAAGTCGCCACACCCCACAATTGAAATTTCACTGGGATCATCTGCCAGAAGAAGCCTCACGCATCAACGCGGTGCTGGACTCTTTAGCACCAAAAGAAGATCCTAAGCCGCCACAAGCTGAAGAGTCAGCCGACTCTGAAGGACAAGACAATTGACAGACGCCTCACTTTTACAGGCTCAAACATTACTAGATAGCGCTGAACACATTGCAGTTATTACCCACATCTCACCAGATGGGGATGCAATTGGTTCGGCGCTTGGTTTTGCATTGGCCTTACGCCGCACCGGAAAAACCGTCACGCCTGTTTGCGCAGACAACGTCCCGCGCGTATTTCAATACCTCAAAGGCTATGAAACGTTTGAACAAGAAGTTCCGCTAGACGCAGACATTATCGTCACCGTGGATGCTGCTTCGCTTGACCGCATTGGGAGCGCCCAGCGCGGTGTTCAGGGGCGGGTTCATATCAACATTGATCATCACATTAGCAACACAAACTATGCCGAGATCAACTTGGTAAGTGGTGAGGCGGCCTCAACAGCTGAGTATCTTGTGGCCCTATTTGAGCAGTTTGATATTCCAATCAAAACGAAAGCCGCTCGTGCACTGCTAACCGGTATTGTCACCGATACGCAAGGCTTTCGCACTGGCAACACCACAGCCAAGTCGCTTGCAACTGCACAAAAGCTAATGGAACGCGGCGCAGATCTGCACGAGATTACGGAGCTGGCCTTACACCGCAAATCACTGGCGGCGGTTCGGCTTTGGGGCAACGTTTTCAAAAAAGCGACGGTCGAAGATGGCATCGCTTGGTCAACCGTGAGCTTGCTAGATAAACAAAATAGCGGCTACACAGCGCCCGGCAGTGGGGATGTTGTTCAAATCCTAACCACGATTGAAGGCATTGACGTTGCGGTCGTTTTAGTAGAAAAGCCTGACAAAACAGTTAGCATCAGTTGGCGCGCAACCTCAGCGTTGAACGTTTCTGACCTCGCTGCGCAGTTTGGCGGTGGCGGACATAAAGCAGCAGCTGGCGCCCGCATTCCAAACATCAAATTAGACAAAGCAACCGAATTAGTGCTGGCCGCAACCCGCGCCGCACTCGCGGACCTGCGTTAGTCTCAAGACGCGGCACAGTATGGCGCATCCTTATAACGGCTTGCTAGTGGTAGACAAACCACAAGGCATGACTTCCCATGATGTGGTCAGCCGCCTCAGACGCATTGCAAATATGCGTAAAATTGGGCATACCGGCACGCTAGATCCAATGGCAACTGGCGTGATGGTGATGCTTTTAGGCCAAGCCACCCGCCTAAGCGAATACCTCATTCGGCACGACAAAACGTACGTGGCAACTGTCCAACTGGGCAGTACGACTGATACCTACGATGCCGAAGGCGAAATTGTGGCACAAACCGACGTGCCCGAATTTTCAACAGCCCAAATCGAAAGCGTTTTAGATAATTTTCGCGGCCCAATTGAACAAGTACCGCCCGCCCATTCAGCCATCAAACGGAATGGTAAAAAGTCTTACGAACTCGCTAGACAAGGCATTGCGGTGGAGCTTCCTGCACGTCCGGTTACAATTCATAAACTCACCTTACTTTCTCAAACAGCAGACACGCTAGCACTAGAAATTAGCTGCTCGGCGGGCACTTACATTCGTTCGATTGCGCATGATGTTGGCAACCAGCTTGGCGTTGGTGGCCACTTGACCGCGCTCAGACGCACGCAATCTGGTGCATTTGATATCGCACAAGCGCAAACAATCGAAGCCCTCAAAGCAATTGCTGAAGATGGTAAGCTCGCCGCCCAACTCAAGCCGCTTGGCTTGGGCATGGATGAGATGGAAAAGATTACGTTAGATCAGGACCAATGCATTGACATCATGCACGGTAAACGCCTTGTCACTGACCTACAAACTGATAAACTAATTCGCGCATACAACAATGCGGCAGAATTAGTCGCAATTGTAAAAGTGGAAGACGGTCTCCTGCGGTCTGTCAAAGTATTTCAGCAGCCTGACGCATAATTTGCGTTTTTGTTATCATGCAATTTTTGGATAATATCCCAGCGGCAAATGCACATAGCAACACCTATCTTGCCATTGGCTCTTTTGATGGCGTCCATCGTGGGCATCAACAACTGATCAAAACGGTGGTTGAGACCGCAAAAAGCAAAGGCGGACGCTCGGCTGTCTTATCATTTTTTCCGCATCCAAAAATTTTCTTCGGTCAAGTTACAGAAAACTTCTACATCACAACGGTCACGCAAAAGCTAGACCGGTTAGCGGCCTTGGGCGTAGACATCGCGATCATCTTGCCATTCGATCAAGCCCTAGCCACCACAAGCGCAACCGATTTCCTTAGTCAACTCGATCAAGCGTTAGACATCAGAGGTATTTGGGCCGGCGCTGACTTTTCGTTTGGCTATAAACGCGAAGGCAATCTGGCTTGGCTGCGCAATGTCACCGCCGACTCGGCAGTGACGATCAATGAATTCCCAGCAGTCAGTATTGATGGCGAAATCATTTCCAGCACGCGCATTCGGACGGAAATTCAAAGTGGGCAAGTGGCAGTCGCAAACCGACTGTTGGGACGCCCTTTTACGCTAAATGGCGTCATCGAACGCGGCGATCAGCGCGGCAGCAAAATTGGCTTCCCTACGGCTAACCTTAGCTTTGATATTGAAACAATCCGGCCAACGAATGGTGTTTATGCGACACGCATTTACATTGGTGACCAGATTCTAGACAGCGTAACCAACGTTGGCGTGCGCCCAACATTCAAAACCGGCGATGTCGCTCCCACCATCGAAACCCACATCCTGAACTTTGATCAAGACATTTACGATCAGGCCGCTTGTCTTGAATTTATTGACTTTATCCGGCCTGAACAAAAGTTTGATGGCATTGCCGCTATCATCGCCCAGATTGAACGCGATATTGTTGCGGCTAAAACAATTTTAGCCAACGCCTAGCCCACAGCACGCACCCAAAAAGTGACAAAGTGCTAGCATTAGCACTCCAATAAAACACAATAGTACCCATTTATTCCGAGCTCTAAGCCCCAATGACTGAACGCGAAATTTATCTCCTAAGTGCAAAAGATCTAACCCCAGAAACGATTGCTGTGACATTTGCAAAAACGTCACGCAGCCCGCTGTCTTTCCGCGAAATTGCGGCTGAACTAACCGATGAAAAGTCAGCCCAGTTTCATGAAAAATGGGTTGTGGGCTATGGCCATGCCTCCGTTGCTGAGCATGCCGTCTTGCACATTGCCTTTGAGAATGTTTCACGTTTAGCCATTGAAACCATCGAAGGCAACCGGTTAGCCTCTTATACAGAGAAATCAACGCGCTATCAAAAGTGGGATGCCAACAGCTTCCACCGCCCCACTGAAGTCATTGGCTCTGAGCTAGCGCAAATGTATGAAGACACCTGCCGTGGCCTGTTTCAAGCGTATTTAGATAGTTTAGAGCCGCTAAAAGCCGTGATCAGTCAGCGCTATCCCCAACGTGAAGGCGAAAGCGATGCCCGCTACGATGGCCGCATTCGTTCAAAATACGTCGATGCAGCGCGCTATCTCTTACCGGCGGCTGCAATGGCAAATGTTGGCATGACCGCCAATGCGCGTGTTTATGAACATGCCATCCGCAAAATGCTTTCACACCCGCTAGCAGAAGTGCGTGAAATTGGCGCACAAGTCAAAGACGTGTCGCGCAATGCTGCGCCAACCTTGGTCAAATATGCCGACCAAAAGCCATATATTGTTGAAACCGCAAGTCGCTTGGAAAGTGAAGCCAGCACGCTCTTTACCCAACCAGGCAGTGACGCTTGGCTTGACCTAATCGATTACACGCCAGATGCTGAAGAGAAGTTCTTGGCGGCTTGTTTGTATCGCTTTGGTGTGGGCTCGTTCAACGAAGCGTTGACCCAAGTGAAAGGCATGAACACTGAACAACGTGACGCGCTGCTCAATGAAGCGCTCTCACGGTTGGATCGTTTCGATGTGCCGTTACGTGAACTTGAACACATCACCTACACCTTTGATAGCATGATGGATCAAGGCGCATATTTTGAAGTCAAACGGCACCGCATGATGTCCCAAACGCCGCAGCGATTGACGACCGAGCTAGGTTACGCCACACCAAGCTTATTTGCAGACGCAGGTATCGAAGCCGACTATCACTCAGCCATGGATATGGCAGATGCGGCTTATCACGAATTGTCACGCGTGTTCAATCCGCACGTGGCGGGTTACGTGGTCACAAATGGCCACAACCGCCGCCTGCTGATGACGCTGAACTTACGCGATACGTTCCACTTTTGCCGTTTACGCAGTGCCCCAAATGCGCACTTTGGCGTGCGTCACATTGCACATCGCATGCACGAAATTCTGATGGAAACGCACCCAACGTTGACCCGCTACATGATGTGGGATCGCAATGAAAGCTGGCAAGACGTTCACGCCAACAACTTCACAAGCTTACGCTAACAACAAAAAAGGCCGCCGCTGCTAATTGCAACGGCGGCCTTTTTTCTTTACGCGCTAAATATCCTCTATCCGGTAGCCCATATCGCGGACCGACTTTTCTTTATTGCGCCACTCGCTGAGCACTTTGACAAACAACTCTAAATAAAGCTTGCCGTCTAACAGCGCTTCAATTTTCTTGCGCGAGACCGTGCCGATTTTCTTGAGCATTTCGCCCTTTTTACCGATCACAATCTTACGATGCCGGTCTTGCTCTACATAAAGCACCGCATTGATACGCGTTAGCCGTGGCGCTTCGCTTTCATCAAACTCTTCGATCTGCACTGCCAACCCGTGTGGAATTTCCTCGCGCAAAATTTCAAGTGCCGATTCGCGAATAAGTTCGGCGGCCATATCACGCACCGATGAGGTCGTGTACAGATCCTCTTCGTAAATCAAAGCCCCTTCTGGCAGTGCGTCTGTTAGCATGCTAAGCAATTGGTCTAGATTATCTTTACGAGTCGCCGTGGTGAGCATCCATTTGGCATGCGGCATCAGTTCAGCATAGGCTGCCGTATTCGCAATCACGTGTTCTGGCTTGAGCAAGTCCATCTTATTCATCGCAATGATGGCTGGTTTCTCGTCAAGCGTTTCGGCAATGCGCCGGGCAATAAACCGATCTCCACCGCCGGGGCGTTGCGACACATCTACCACCCACAGTAAAGCATGTGCTTCATTTAGCGCCCGATCTGCGCTAGCCGCCATGAACTTATCCATTTGCTGCCGTGGACGATTGATCCCGGGCGTATCGATAAAGACAACCTGCGCATTGTCAGCCGTATGAATACCTAGCTGCTGACGGCGCGTTGTGTTGGGGCGTGGCGACACAATCGCCAACTTCTCATCAAGAATTGCGTTCAGCAACGTAGATTTGCCCACATTTGGGCGACCAAAGACGGCCACAAAGCCGGATTTAAAAGGAGTATCTGTCATAACTAGAGTCTAACAGGAGTTAGCAAATTTATTTAGAGACCGACAAATGGATCAACCATAGGCATGTCAAATTCAATCATTCGGTGTTATTTCAAAAATACAGACAAGACCGCTAAGCTGCAGTCATTGCACGCAACCCTCAATGACAGATTATATTCGCGTTAGAGTCTATAAAGCACGCCTCCGCCAGCCCCGCAATCGGCGCATATTTCCAAGTACAGACTTGCCCAATACATCGCTTAATGCGAAGCTTAGAACAGTTCAGGGGGAAGCCCTTATACCTGTCACTGCAAACCACTGCCTATGTCATTAGATATTGAATTATTCCGTCACGAGATCCGAATTTCAGAAGCGCCGTTGCTGCGCCTTTCTGCAATTGATATTGCACCTGAACGCTATCAAAAGACGTTGGTCTTAATTCATGGATTCGCCGGTAAAGCGGAACATTGGGAGCCACAGCTTACCTATTTTTCAGACAAGTATCGCGTTATTGCATTGGAACTACGCGGCCACGGCCAGTCAGACGCGCCGCATACAGACTACACAATGGCTGCGCATCTGGCGGACATTACTAAGGCGTTTGACGTTCTAAATCTGCCCGAAAAGTTCATTTTAGCCGGGCACTCTTTCGGCGTGGCGGTGTGTACTGAGTACGCTTTGCTGCATCCAGACCGCTTAGAAAAGCTGATCCTATTGGCTGGGGTTGGAGAATACAAAATTCATTGGGTGCCAGATCTTGGATTGCGGCGCTTCCCAGTGACAGTCATCAATCTGGTGACAAAGCTAATCCCACCGGTTGGCGCACCCGCCCATGTGCTGGCAACAATGCATCGCAACACGGTCTCAACATGGATCGGTTGGGATAAATTCAAACAACTCACCACGCCAACCTTAGTCATCCGTGGTGACCGCGACTGGTTCTTTGAGAAAAGCGCTTTTGAAAAAGTAGCCCCGTTGATCAAAAATGCGCAAGAAGTCAACGTTGGTAGCTCAGGGCATAAAGTGATGCTGGAACGCACCGATGCCGTCAACCGCGCTATCAAAGGCTTCATAACGCAAACCCATAGCAGTTGGCGTGAAACGCTGGTGAACAAGCGCACAGAACTACAGCAAGAACGGCCGTGGCTAACCTCATATAACCATGAAGTGCCCTACACAATCGGCTTACCGCGCGTTATGCTGCCCGATTTTTTACGCTCAGCAACGCGGCGCTTTCCACTCAAAACTGCCATTGTTTACTACGGCAAGAAAATCTCGTATCGCCGATTAAATAGAGAAGCCAATCGCTTTGCAAATGCGCTAAAGCGACTAGGTATTAAGCCCGGCGACCGAGTAATGATCCTACTGCCCAATATTCCACAGACGGTTGTGGCATTCTTTGGCGCGCTCAAAGCCGGGGCAGTGGTAGTGATGACCACCCCACTCACCAGTGATGAAGAAACAATTCGGCAATTACAGGTTACCGACTGCGTTGCGCTCGTCACGTTTACACAAAAGCAACATTTGCTAGATAGCGTTCAAAACGAAACGCCCGTGCGTCAAATATTTATGGCGAACGTGAAGGGTTACTTACAATCGCATAAAAAACTAGCATTTACGCTCCGGAACGAGAAAAAGGAAGGCCATCAGCTGCGCGGCAAGCTTGCGCCAAATGTGCATCGTTTCCTGTTTACGCTTTATAGCCAACCGCCCTCTTCAGCAACGGAAACGCGGCTGGGTGCGCCGGATGATTTAGCAGTCATTCAATTTACAAGTGGCACCACAAGCGCACCTAAAGGAGTGATGCTGACACATCGCAACTTAGTCGCAAATACCATCCAAACCCGCCACTGGATGGCAACCGAAGCTGATGAAAATGAGCGCTTTCTGTCCGTGCTGCCGGTGACGCATAGCTATGGATTACTGACGGGGATGATCATGCCCGTTTCCGTTGGCGCAACCATTATTCTGCTGCCGCGCTTTGACGTTACAGAGACATTGCAGCACATCAAAAAATGGCGACCAACCATCTTCCCCGGCATCCCCGGCATGTACGTGGCCATTAGCGAGCACCGCCAAGTGCGCAAGTATGACGTGAAATCAATTCGGGCGTGTATTAGCGGCTCGTCGCCATTGCATGTGGAAGTCCAAGAATCTTTTGAAAAACTGACGCGGGGCCGCTTAGTAGAGGGCTACGGTCTAACTGAAGCTTCGCCAGTAACACACGCGAATCCGCTTTATGGGAAACGCAAAGCTGGTTTTATTGGCGTGCCAATTCCTTCAACAGAAGCCCGGATCATTGACCTCAAGACCGGCCAGACATTGCCAGAAAACAGCATTGGTGAATTGGTGGTCCGCGGGCCGCAAGTGATGCAAGGCTATTGGCGAGACCAGGCCGCAACAGACGCCGTGCTCTCCGAAGATGGCTGGCTGCGCACCGGTGACATTGCCCAAATGGACAGTGACGGCTATTTCCAAATCATCGCGCGTAAGCAAGAGATGTGGTATCCAGACAAGTCTGAGCTACCTTATTTCCCACGAGATATAGAAGAAGTGCTGTACGAAATTCCACAGGTGCGTGAAGCCGTGGTCATTACGGTTGGCAATCGCCCCGTGGCGTTTATTACTGCCGGTAAGCAGCATCCAACACCAGAGCAAATCATCGAATACTGTAAGCGCCGTTTGCCGCCCAACCTAGTCCCTGTTTTTGTGGTCTTTGTGAGCACATTCCCACGGACATTCATCGGTAAAATAGTGCGCCGCGAACTACGTAAGAAGTACCAGCGCCAAATCGAAGCCGCCATTTCAGTCAAGTCATAGGCCAGACCAGCACACCTTTATGGATTTCAATACCTCAACCTTCGCGCAAAAATTCCAAGCCCAGACTGGCATCCTACAGCTAATGGATGATTTTGCCGCCATCAGCCCAGACAACCATTACCATATGCTTGGCGGTGGAAATCCGAGCCAGATCCCAAGCGTGCAAGCCGTTTTTCGGGAGGAAATGCACCATCTGTTGACAGATGGCGACGCCTTCGACGGCATGCTGAGCAGCTACGCCGGACCAGCGGGCATTCAACAGTTTCTAGACAGCGTCGCGACCTTCCTGCGCGAAGAACACGGTTGGCCGGTCACAGCAGACAACATCGCACTGACCAATGGCAGCCAAACTGCTTTTTATTACCTTTTCAATGCCTTTGGCGGCACCTATCCCGATGGGTCGCACAAAAAAATCCTGTTGCCGATGGCACCGGAATATATTGGCTATACCGATGCTGGCATTGAAGACGATATCTTCATCAGCTATAAGCCAGAAATCCGCTTACTTGCCGATGGCTTTTACAAGTACTTTGTCGATTTTGAGGCAATTACGGTTGACGATAGCATTGGCGCAATTTGCGTGTCGCGGCCAACAAACCCAACTGGCAACGTGCTGACCGAAGCTGAAATTGAGCATCTGAGTGCGCTTGCCAAAGCACAGAACATTCCGTTTATTGTCGACAACGCCTATGGCATGCCGTTTCCGGGCATCATCTTTACAGACGCGACGCCAAGCTGGGATGAACACGTCATTATGTGCCTTAGTCTGTCCAAGCTAGGGTTGCCTGGCGTGCGGACCGGCATTATTGTTGCCCATCCAGACATTGTGCGCCTCATTAGTGGGATGAATGCCATTCTGAGCTTGTCACCGGGCAATTACGGGCCGATCCTTGCCAATCGCTTGGTGCAAACAGGCAAGATACAGACGTTGAGCGAGACGCAAATCAAGCCGCACTACGCCCGCAAAGCGCAAATTGCAATTGACCTACTCCGCGCCGAACTTGACGACACGATGCTGCGTATTCATAAAGCCGAAGGTGCCATTTTTCTGTGGCTATGGTTTCCAGATTTGCCCATTACCTGCCAAGACTTGTATGAACGTCTCAAAGAACGCCGCGTTTTAGTGCTGGCTGGGCAACACTTCTTCCCAGGGTTGAATGAGGATTGGCAACACAAACATGAATGTATCCGCATGAATTATGCCGCCGCCGATGATGCGGTAGCCGCCGCAATCAAGATTATCGGTGAAGAAATTCGGCGTGCTTATG